>CAYUHW010000020.1:0-11503 GCA_964444605.1 uncultured Christensenella sp.
GGGGCCGGGGGCGGCGGGAAAGGCGAAGCCTTTCTCTTGGGCAGGGGCGGGCAAAATGCCCGCCCCCGCCCAAGGGTTCGCAAAGCGAACCGCCGCCGCCCCGGCGCTTACCACTCAGCGTGTGTTACCGCACGGCTGCCGTCCAGCGCATTGACGCCGAACATATTGTACGAAAAACGATATCCACTTTCATACCAGTCGATTATGGCCAACCAGACGGGCATTAAGTAGGCAGTATCCCGCTCATCCTTCATCTGCTGCGCCGATACCGTCAGCACCAGTTTGATTATCTTTGCTGATGTGTCTGTTCCACCGAGCTCAGGTATAATACTTGCCGCAAGCAATTTTTTTATGTTTTGCTGTATCTGCTCCAAATCCAGCAATTCTGCATTCTGTGAAGCAATCCCCGTAACCTCCATGGGATACTCCCACGTGAAATTTTCCACCCCGTTTTCGCTTACATATATCCGAATGACTTCGCGCTTCCACGGTTGGCTGTAGGCCGTGTCGTCTTCATTATTCAGTGCGCCATAGAGTTCATAGCCATCGGAAGTGTCCACGGTATAGTACCCGAAGGTGCGCATGAAAGCAAAATGCCACCCCTGGCTGATTTCTTGCCGATATAGAATGTCAAAGTTTCGGGAAAGCTCTGCCGATGCAAGGGTAAAACCTTCCAGCCCATTCTCCTGAAGAAAGGCCGCAGCCATTTCTTCTCCCTGCTCCTGCGTAATGGAGGGGTTCAGTATGATTGGCCCTTCGCCGGTATAAGAACCGTCATCCTTTATGGTATCTTGAGAGTGAATAATGTTGCTGACACCGCCTTTTCCAAAAACCACATAGTCTGATCCGTACCCCTGAAAAAAATAAATCGATCCCCAAGAGCCATCTGCAAGACGCACGATATACTGTTGGTTCCTTTTTTCCAGCAAAGTGATATGGTCTGTTTCCGTATAACTGCCTCCGGGTGTTCCTATCATTTCGACATACATGGCCTGTGCATAGTCCGCCAAGCCCCGTTCATTCAGGGAGGTAATGGCATCGGCATATTCTTCCGGCAAGGCATGGATCCCCTCCCGTATTCCGGTTACCTCTTTGAAAAAGTTGTTGGCAATGCCTTCCATCTGCTTCATATCAAACTGTGCCCTGGCAATTGTGTAAACGGGAAAGCTATCCTCGTTGGTTACTATGATATCTGCGTCTACGGTAAGATCTATGATTGCATCAATTTCGTCGTTCCAGTGCTGAGGGAGGGAGGCCTTGTAGGCCTCCACTTTTTCCCGATAGGATGTAGCCGTCTCCGGTTCCGGCGTCTGTCCAACAGGGGCTGCGCTGGCTGCCTGGAGCTTTTCTTCAATCAATTCCGAATCCCTTTGCACCACATACTCTTCCTCAGGCGTAGGCTGACAGGCGGTGCACAGAATCAGCAGCATAGCCGCCAAAAGCAAAGCGATGGCTTTTTTCATTTTTAACTCCTTTTTAAGATTAGTACTTGAGTTTAAAACCGACCAATGATAAAATGAAGTGTCCTTGCGAGCATGCCTGAAAAGGCATGGAGTCCCCACTCTTTCACAAGGACATTTTTACTATGCGCTCATATGGGCATCACCTCACGCTTACGTATTTGTTATCCATGCGGCATGGCCGCAACAACCTGTTTCAAAACTTTTCAGGGGTTACTGTGTTTTCAAAAATAGTATATCACGGGCAGTTTGCAGCAGCAACGAATATTCAAGCAAAAAATGTCACAGAAATGTAATATTTTCGAATACTGCTTGTTTTCAGTGCCTGTTTTAAGCATGGTCCGGCGGAAAAACGAAAACTGCAGGCTTTCTGTTTGCTGCCGAAACGGAAGCAGTCGGCACAGAATATCGGATGGGGGCAGATTGTTGCATCTATCTTTTTTGACGGATACATGGTATGATAAAGCAAATCCTTTTTGGGGGAACACTCATGAGCAGGGACTACCGATATATGCGCCGCAAGGAGCTGATTGCTTTGCTGGAAAAAGCACAGCAGGAGAAGGAAGAAGCAGAAAACCGCATACGGGAACTGGAAGCGGAACGGGACAAGCGGGAGATTCAGCTGGAACGGCTGGGCTCCGTTGCGGAAGCCTCCTTGTCTCTAAACGGCGTGTTTTCCTCGGCACAGGCGGCGGCGGAAGGGTATTTGGACGCTTTGCGTGCTTCCGTTTTTCGCTCGGAGGCCATGGAGAAAGCGGCTCGCCAGCGGGCGGAAGCCCTTATGAATCAGGCGCAGCAGGAACGGGAACGTATTCTGCAAAGCGCCCAAGAACGTGCGGAGCAGATTCATGCCGAGGCATTGAAAGCGCGTCAGCAGATTTATGAGCAGACGGCCAAAGAAATTCTCCTTCGCTGGAAGGAATGCGAGCAGGGGTATTTTTCCAAAGAGTGACCCCATCGACATCGATATTTCCCTAAATATGTGACCTGCAACCGTTGGTTGCGGAAGTTCCAGCCTGAGATGGTGGTCAAAAAATCGCCTCTCTGGTATAGTCTGAGCATAAGCAGAAAGGAGTTTTTCATGAAACTGTCAGAGAAGATTTATTATTGCCGCAAGCAGGCGGGGTGGAGTCAGGAAGTTTTGGCCGATCGAGTGGGGGTATCCCGTCAGGCCGTGAGTAAGTGGGAGACCGGAGAAGCGGAACCGGAACTGAGCAAGCTGAGGCAGTTGTCTTCCGTGTTCGGCGTGACCACGGATTGGTTGCTAAATGAGGATGCAGGGGTGGAAGAGCCTAAGAAAGCGGAAAAGGAGCAGACCTCCACCGTGTATGTCCATTCGGCTTCTGAGGACTGGGTGGAGAAGCTCCCTAAATTTGTGGGCAAAATGTTCCGCCGCTATGGCTGGCTGTACGGGGTCTATATCGCCCTGGGCGGCGCCGGGTTCTGCCTTATTGGGGGCCTTGCAAAATATACGAGCCGCCAGATGTTCAGCGGCTTCGGAAATTTCGGCATCCCCACAGGCGGTATGGATTTTTTGACCCCGGGAACGGAGTGGTATATAGACGGGCAGTTGGTTACAGGCGGCTCCTCTATTAGCTCTTTCTATAACGCAGGCAATCCCGTGGAAACCATGGGTACGGTCATTCTGATTTTGGGTATTTTGATGATTGCGGCAGGGACGGTGCTGGCTCTTTGGCTCCGCAAAAAGAGTTTGAACGAGCAGCAAAGGGACTGAATCCGCACGGATGCTTATATCCCGTATTTTATGCGGATGCGTTCCAGTTTTCTGCCGAAGGGCTTTGCAAAAAGCGCAAGAAAGACCACGTTGGACACGGCATAGACCACGGTATAGGGAACGGCCGTGCCCAGGGCGGCGGCGTACAGCCCCCAGCTAAAGGCGCCGTTATACCAGAGAACCGTCCAGATATCCATAATAAAGGAATATGCGATTCCGGCAAGGACACCGTAGAGCAGCAATGCCCAGCGGTGTTTTTTTAGCGGCCGGCTAAGAAGACCTGCCGCAAAGCCAATCAGCCCCCAGCTTAGCATTTGGAAGGGCGTCCAAGGCCCCTGGCCAAAATAAAAGTTGGAAATCAGGGCGGACAGAGCCCCCGTGAGAAACCCGGCTTCCCGTCCAAGATACAAGGCGGCCAGCACGGTCAGAGCCGTTACAGGCTTAAAAAGAGGCAAAAGCCGCCCTGCGCAGGAAAGGGCGACCATGATGGCCACCAAAATCATGCGTCTCGTCCCAGTGCGCTTCTTTTCAAACCCGGCGATAAAAAGCAGGAGGGAGAGAACCGTGACCAGGAGGGTGACATAGGCAGAGCTTTTGTCTGCAAAGGCGGTGGCCCCCAGGAGAACGGCCAAAGGAATCAGGAGCAGGGGGAGAGCCCAGCTTAAAATCTTCCGAAGGGAGGCGTTGCGTATGACCATCATATCCCTGCATCCTCCTCGCTCCGGGGGAGATTCATGCGGCACAAGCGCTCCAAGTCCTCCAGCGATGCAATATTGTCATAGTACCCCCTTGCCATGCGATTGGCGGCGGTGGTATAAAAGCTGTTGCCCGAAAAGAAGGGGCGGGGCGGGGCGCAGGAGACGATTTCTCCACGGAAGAACAGGGCGCAACGGTCCGCAACGGAAGCCGCAAATTCTACGTCGTGGGTCACTATGAGCAGGGTAACCCCTTCCTTTTGCAGGGAGCGAAGAACCTGCATAAAGCTTTCCTTGGTAGCGGCATCCAGCCCCTTGGTGGGTTCGTCCATAAGGAGCAGACGGGGCTTTGTTCCCAAAGCCCGCATTAGTGCCAAGAGTTGCTGCTGGCCGCCGGACAAATCGTAGGGGTGGGCATCCAGCAAAGAAGAGAAATCAAAGGGCAGAGTCTCGGGCGTTAAGCCTGCCTCCTGCAATTCCTCACGGACGGTATCCCGAATAAAGACGGTTTGCGGATCCTGAGGAAGCAGAGACAGGCACTCTTTGTAAAGAGACTGACCCGAATACTGCTTTAGCTTTTTGCCAAAAACCCGTATTTCCCCTGCATAGGGCTTTTTTAGACCGGCGGCATTGAGAAGAGCCGTGGTCTTACCGGAGCCGTTTCCACCCAGCAGACAGAAGCATTCTCCTGCATGAACACGGAAGCTGACCCCCCGCAACACATCCGGCAGATTGCGTGCGTAGCGGAAATACACATCCCGAAACTCCAGCGCGATTTCATCGGCATGTCTTTTTTCGTTTTCCGGGAGAGAAGGTATGGTTTTTGCAAAATGGGTCTCCAAAAACTGACGCCCTTCCCCAATGGTAAGAGGGCAGGCGCCGTCTCCGTTTAAGCGGGTAAAGAGTCTGGCGGCGGCGGGCAAGCTCATGGAGAGGGCTTCTTCGTGCCGTAACTGCTCCACGGTTTCCCCCACGGAACCGAAGGAAAACACCTCTCCCTCCCGCAGTGCCAGCAGTTTATGGGAGAGGGGAATCACCTCTTCCAAACGATGCTCGGCCATGAGAATAGTGAGTCCCAAGTCCCGGTTCAGCTTCTTTACCGTAGCGATAAAGTCAGAAGCCGCAATGGGATCCAACTGGGCGGTAGGCTCGTCCAAAAGCAATATATCCGGCTGCATCACCATGACGGAAGCTAAGCTCAAAAGCTGTTTCTGGCCGCCGGAAAGCTGAGAGGTGTCCCGCTCAAACCAGTCCTCAATCCCAAAGTAGCAGGCCATCTCCGCCACACGCCGACGGATTACGCCCGTAGGCAGTCCCAGGTTCTCCAGCCCGAAAGCCAGCTCATGCCAGACCTTGTCCGTGACAATCTGCTGTTCGGGTCTCTGCATGACAAAGCCGATGCGGGCGGCGCTTTCCTGAGGAGGCAGGGCATCTATAGACGTGCCGTTTAGAAGAATCCGTCCTTCCCGCCGGCCAAGAGGGGTGAGCTCCGGCTTCAAAAGCCGAAGAAGGGTGGATTTTCCGCTTCCCGTTCCACCGATTAGGGTGAGGAACTCTCCCTTCTCTACGGAAAAAGAAAGCCCCTTCAAAGCCTTTTGACGGCTTGCGGAGTACGCAAAGCTTATATTTTGGACAGTAAGCATTTCCATTGCAAATCCTCCAGCAAATCATTCAGCGTGGGAAGCATACATAAAAGTCCATAGCATAATAGACCCAAACTGCCCGAAAGTCCCATGGGGGGCAACTGCACACGGGGATAGTAGGCCATGGAGAGGGCACCTGCGGCCATGGCATACAGGGTGCTGAGGCACAAAAGCAGAATCACTCCCAGCATGCAGCCGTCTCTTTTGGTAAAGCGGTACAGGGAGAAGAAGCTTCGACGCCCGATTCCGTACCCCCGGGCGGCCATGCTGTCGGCGGTGGTGATGCCGTTTTCCAAAGCCCATGTGACTAAGACGGAGAACACCCGCATGTTTCCCTGCAAAGTGTCCGGCAGTGACTCCTCCTTGTAAAGCCCCATGCCCCTTTGTGCCTGCACAATGGAATGCCATTGCTTTTTGAACAGGGGTACATATCGAAGGGCCATGGAAAAAATCAGGGCGGCTTTTGGGGACAGAGAGCCAAAAAGGTACAATAGCTTATCGCCGGTCATAATTTTGGAGAAACAGCGGAACCAATACAGCACCCCCGCGCCCATGAATCCCGCCGCAAGGCCGTAAAGAAGCGCCTCCAGGGTTACGGGATTGTGGTTTAATACAAAGAGTACCGTTTGGCCGTTGTGGTAAAACAGCGGGTTCAAAAGACCGACGCCCACGGTAAGCCCCAAGGGAAAAAGATGGCTTTTAAGTTGGCGGCCTTCGCCTAAACGCACGAAGTACAGGAAGGCCCCCAGAAAGCTGAGGCTCAGCAATATCGGGTGCATGGTGAACATGGCAATGCCCGCCGTGCCCAAAAAGTACAGCAGAATCACAATGGGGTTGCTGTCTGCAAATGCTCTCATAAGGCCTCCTTTCTATAAAATGTCCTTGAATGAAAATGCCTTTGAATGCTTATTCTTCTACATCCTGTCCTAAGTTACAGGTGTATAGCCAGCGAATCACATCCCCGTCCGACAGAATGTATTCGCCTGCACCGACCCCCGGCGTTTCTCCATTCACATGATACACCCAGCCGGAGTATTGACCAAAGTCAAACTCATACAGATATCCGATTCCGGCAATGTACACAAGATTTTCGGAGCCCTGATTGTCTATCTGAATGCCGTAGGTCTGGGCGGCCTCCGTGAGAATGGTGTATACGGAGTCCCCTTCCCGAATATCGAAGACCGTTTCCGGCAGGAGTACGCCGTCTTCGGGGATATGCTCTGCTTGGCCTGCTACAGTGTCGCAGCGGATGGTCAAAGTCACCTGGCCAATGGCATCCTCCTTTGCAGGCGGCGGGGCATAGTAACTTTCAGGGGAGGAAATCTCCGTCAGAAGCACTAAGGCTATAAAGAGAAGAACCACAAGCCCTGCAAAGAGATAGGATTTGGGTTTCCGATTTTTTATCCGCAGAATCAGGCACCAAATGCCCCCCAGCAGACAAAGCCCGCCGATGACCCAAGGCTTATAGGCGCCCTGGATGGCTTCAGCTTTCTTGCTCCCTTCTTCCGCCGGGGCAGAAGAGACGGAAGGGGGGGCGTAGGAAGAGGCGGGGGAGGGGGAAGGAAAATCGCCCAAAAGAGGGAGGGTGCTTCCTGCAAATATATAGAGAGAGCCGAGATTTTGTTCAAACCGATGCAATGCCACGAAGGCGCACAGAGCCTGTACTGTGGCGCTGGCATCGCTCTCCGCTCCCAATTCGTGGCAGAAGGAACCGTCTTCCAAGCGGTAGCGGAGCAGTCCATCCAGTATACCCGCTCCGTCTTTTATAAAGCGGCTGTCTGTGCGGGGGTCTTGGGATAAGGCGCACAGGGCAATTAAAACCTGTGCCGTGCTTTCTGGATTTGGGCCGTTAAAACCGGGGAAATCTCCGTTTTCAAGCTGCTTGCTGCTTAAAAAATCCAGTGCTTTTTCACAGGCGGAACGAACCGACGGGTGGGAAGCGTAATAAGGGGCAAGGGCCTGCAAGGCCATGGCGGTGACGTCTACGTCTCCGAAATTTCCCATAATGGCCCAGCCGCCGTCTTCAAGCTGGGCGGACAGAAGGACAGAAACTGCTTCTGTAGCTGTATGGGTTTCCAAAGATATGCCGTTATTCAGCAGATGCAGGCCGTAAATCCAGCTCATCAAGCCTTGACTGCCTATGGCGTCAGAGAGTCCCGTGATGAGAAATACATCTTCCCGCTGTCCCGCGGCCAGAAGAGCCAAAGCATACTTTTCTCTGGTAACGGCGCTAGTTGTGGAATTCTCGGACAAAAACTTTTTCAGCGACCCTCCGTAAGCACTTAAATTCACGGAAGCATCGTATTGACTCAGGGCTATGGCGTACCATTCGGAGGAAGAGCCGGCGCCCTCCGAAAGGGAGCCGTCTGCCCAGTCTTGCAGAGAGGCGTTTCCCGTTTGTTTTAAAGTATAAGAAAGGATACCGTCTATGAGCGTTTTCGTCTCAGAGGCGGTATCGGCAAAAACCACTGCGGCACTGCCCCAAAGGAGCAGTGCGCACAGCAGCAGGCATATGGCTTTTAAATGCGGTCTTTTCATTCGGCTTTCTTCTTGTTGCGAAGAACCACAACTACGATAACCGCGGCGGCAACTGCCAGCAGGGCAACAACGGCTACGATGACGGTGCTGTTGGATGCCTCAGCTTTAGTCTCGGCAACGGGAGCGGCAGGTTCTTCTGCAGGAACTTCGGGCTCTGCGGGAGCGGCTTCAGCGGCGGTCACGGTGACAAGGCATACAGGGGGCACCAAAGTCAGCTCACTGCTGGCGGCGCTGAGTACCAACGTCCCTTCGCTCTCCAGCTTCACAACGGCCTTGCCCTCTGCATCGGTTACGGCCGCTTCAGCACCGTTTACGGTCACGGCTGCACCGCTCAAAGGACTGCTGACGGGAGCATAGTTGGCATCAAATCCAATCTGATACAGGGTGACGGTCAGCTCTTCTCCGACCTTTCCTTCTGCGGCGCTCAAATCAAAGTAAGTGTATACATCGCTGAAGGTGACGGTGTCGGCAAAGACGTAGGCGGTCAGACAATCGCCGTCGGCAACGGGATCGGTCAGGCTCATGGCCATGGCGTTGTTCAGGTAGTAGCCGTAGGAACCGCCGTTTTCTACGCCCCAGAGCTTGGTAATCATGGGACCGTAGTCGCTGACTACAGCGGCAAAGCCCTCCGCGGCGCCGCCTTCGAACTTGGCGTCATGCGCCAGAATCAGCGCATCCTGAATGGTCAGAGCCCCGTCTCCGTCTGCATCGGAAATAGCAACGGCCTCCCGGGTTAAAACCAGCTCGCCGGCGTTGGAAATGGTCACATATACGGTACCGGTTTCTTGGGTTTCTGCCATGACGGGCATGACAGCGGCGGTAAGCACCAGCAACAGTACCGCCATAAGAGAAATGCATTTTTTCATACGTTTGATCCTCCGTTTTTTCTATTTACAAGCGAATCCTCGCCTGTATGCGCCCGTGAGGCAACCGGGGAGGTACCGGACTCTTTGCGGGCAATTTTAGCGGCGGTTTGTTTCCGCCTGACAGCAATGCGTTTTTCCAATTTTCGTGCGGCGGCGGCCTCCTGACGGGGAGGTACCTCTTTCAGCCCCACCGCCTCTAAGGCACGGGGCCATGGGCCCAACTGAGCCTTAATGGCACAGACCTCCTCAGCGGTAAAGTCACTCCGCTGGGGATAGCGGAATAGACCCGCTTTTTGCAGGTCTGCCTGCTTGCCTATAAGCAGTGCGGTACATTCTTCCCGAGTCAATGCTGCCATGCTTCCTCCCAATAAAAAACTTCCGCCGATTCAAGGCGGAAGCACAGCGCACATATGTCGGGCAGAAGGTCTGCTGACGAATATGGAACGGCTGCACTTTTTCGCCCAAAAGTGTTCCGGGGACACCCGGTCACCAGAGCTGCGGCAGGTATTCCGGCTTAAGGCGCAGGCCAATTACGGAAATGGGTATTGCGACGGATTTGCACCGAACTTCCCCCTAATCCGGCCGTGAAAGACCGGAACCGCACTCTTACTTTATGGAGGTATTGTATACCAAAGGGCGGCATCCGTCAATCTTATTCTTTTTTTCGTATACGGGCGCATTCACGCTCAATGGAAGCTACGAGCTGGCTGGGACGCATCTCGCACGCCGCCGCAATCTTCCATAAGGTTTCCAAGGTAGCCTGTTTGCCGCCGCTTTCAATCATGGCAAGATGACTGCGCGCCAAACCGGCCAGACCGCTGAAAACTTCCTGGCTCAACCCGCGTTCTTTTCTCAGACGGCGTACAACCCGTCCCATTGCCTGCCGATCATATTCTGTCGTATTTAAAGTATCCATGGGAAAAATTGTACGTGAAAGTAATTCCCGGATTGTCTATGAAGGGTGACAAAATGGAAAAGAATGTGTGTTAATATGCAAAGAAAAAAGGAGATGTGCATAATTGTCCATCCCCTTTTCCAAGTTTAGTCCGTTGCTTTTTTTCCTTTATCCTTTGCCTCGGACTAAAGCTGCGCCCTTCCCAAGCGGAAGGGCGATTTTTTCATAATATGGAGGTGGGTTACAGTTCTCCGTCCCCGTAGGTATATGCTTCGGCAAAGGCGGTATAGAAGGGCATTAAAAAGGCAAACCCCTCCACAACCTTATCCACCAATGCGTGGGAATATGCAATTTCGTCAAAGACACCGCTTTTGCCAATCCACAGGGTTTTGCGGTTGTACCAGCCTGTCAGTTCGTCGGAGGGATGCCCCTTGGGGCGGGCGTAGAGCTGACCCTCCAAATGAAACTCCCCTTGGGACTCCAATATGCGGTTAAACTTTGCAAAGGTCTCGGGATGATGATCCATATACCGACGCAGACGATTCATGGTGGGGGCATCTGCCCAGCAGCCCATGCCCGTGCTCCATTCCATGGCACTGATCTCAAAGTACAAGGAGGGGCCTTCCTGTCCTACGGAATAGGGATCCAAAGAGAACCACAGGCTTTCCTTATAGGGGCCGCGTCCGAAGAGACGGCGGGCATCCCGATAGATGCGGGAGATATGCAGCCGCATGGGGGTATCGGGATAGAGCTGTTCCATCTTTGCCATGACCTCTCGGGCAAGAGCGTCAAAGGGCTCCTTTACGGAACGGAGAAAGACAGGCTTGTGCTCCTCAAACCAGGAGCGGTAGTTATGCAGAGAGAGCTCCATGAAAAACTCTCGTGTTTCGTCGGAAAATCCGGTGAACATATGGCCTCCAAGGTTTTTTTACTGAGATTTTACTTTGCAATGGGCGTAAAGTCAAGGGGCAACAATTTCTTTCAAGGCACCGCACAGTTTTTCAGCTTGCTTTTTTGCGCGAAACGGTGTACTCTGTAAGCATATATTCTTTCGGAGGTGGACTTTTCATGGATCAGGTATACGGAGGATATGCGCCCCTAAAGGAACGCATTCGCAAGGAGGGGCAGGTTCTCCCCGGCAATATCATTAAGGTAGACGGCTTCCTCAATCATCGGGTGGATATGTGCTTCATGCGTGAACTGGCGCAAGAGTTTCTGCGGCTCTTTGACACCGAGGGCGTTACGGCGGTCATGACCGTGGAGGCCAGCGGCATTTCTCTGGCTTCTGCCGTGGCACTGGAGCTTGGGGTACCTCTTGTGTTTGCCAAGAAGGCCAAGTCCGACAATATCGAGGGCGGTCTTTACCAAAGCGATATCATGTCCTATACCTACAAAAAGAAAGTCACCCTCATCGTTTCCCGCCAGTGGCTGACCGATCAGGACACGGTGCTGGTCATTGACGATTTTATGGCACGGGGCGAAGCTTTGCGGGGACTGTGCGAAATCATCCAGCAGGCGGGCGCCAATCTTCGGGGCATCGGCTGTGCCGTGGAAAAGGGATTCCAGGGCGGCGGCGACAGACTGCGGGAAGCGGGGAAGAACCTGATTTCTCTGGCCATCATTGAATCCGCCGATCCGGAAAAGGGTATCACCTTCAGAGGAGAGTAAGGA
>CAYUHW010000021.1:0-11381 GCA_964444605.1 uncultured Christensenella sp.
CCCTATAGTGTACCATTGTCTTGGCCGCTTTGCTACCAGTTTATCAGAATATATTATTTTAAGTGGGGTGGGGGGGCGGCGGGTTCGCTTTGCGAACCCTTGCGGGCGGGGCATCGCCCCCGCCCGCAAGAGAAGGGCTTCGCCCTTCCGCCGCCCCTGCCCCTTCTCCCGTCTATCTGCTTTTTCCTTAAATATGAAAAAAGTCCGGGAAATCCCGGACTTTTATCCTGTTTGTCTGTGTCAGATGAGCTCCAGCACGACCATGGGAGCGGCATCGCCGCGGCGAGCGCCCAGCTTGTAGATGCGGGTGTAGCCGCCCTTCTTGCCTTCCTGTACGCGTGCATCGTACTTGGGAGCCAGATCCCGGAACAGCTTCTCCACAACGGGATGAGCACGGTCCTTGGTACGCTGCTTGTAATCCTTCTTGCTCTCCTTCTTCTGCTTGGGCTCGGGCACGTCATACAGATACGCCATGATCTGACGGCGGGCATGGAGCTTGGAAGGAAGATCCTGAACCTTCTCCACCATGGAGACCTGTCCCTTTTCGTTCATGACCTCTTTTTCCACGGTCTCAGAGTTCTTGTATTCGCGAACAGCCAGAGTGATGATCTTCTCGGCGATGCTGCGGACTTCCTTAGCTCTGGTCTCGGTGGTCACGATCTTGCCATTCCAGATAAGGGCGGTGGTCAGGTTTCTGAGCATTGCAACGCGCTGGTCAGTGGGTTTTCCCAATTTCCGGTTTGCCATTGTTGCTTCCTCCTATCAATCTTCGTTCGTGCGCAGGGAAAGTCCCAACTGCGCCAATTTTTGCTGCACTTCTTCAAGAGATTTCCGGCCCAGATTCCGAACCTTCATCATCTCATCCTCATCCCGCTGCACCAGCTCGTCTACGGTGTTGATGCCCGCACGCTTGAGGCAGTTGTAAGAGCGGACGGAGAGATCCAGATCTTCGATGTTCATCTCCAGAATCTTCTCCTTCTTGCTCTCTTCCTTCTCTACCAGAATCTCCACGCCCTGCACCTGATCGGTCAGGTTGATGAAGAGCATCAGATGCTCCGTGAGAATCTTGGCAGCCAGGGAAGCGGCTTCCTCAGGCTTGATGCTGCCGTTGGTCCAGATTTCCAGCGTGAGCTTGTCAAAGTCGGTAATCTGGCCTACACGGGTGTTGTCCACGGTGAAGTTCACCTTGGTGATGGGGGTGTAGATGGAGTCTACGGCAATCTCGCCGATGGGCATGTCGGGCCGCTTGTTGCGGTCAGCCACTACATACCCACGGCCATGGTCCAGCATAATCTCCATATGGAGCTTCCCGTTTTCATCCAGCGTCGCAAGATGCAAATCGGGGTTGATAATCTCAACATCCGAATCGGGCAGAATATCGCCTGCCTTCACTTCACCTGCGCCTGCAGCGTCGATGACCACCTTCTTGGGGCCGGAGCAATGGAGCTTGCAAATAAGCTCCTTGAGGTTCAGGATGATCTCCGTCACGTCCTCCTTGACGCCCTCGATAGTGGAAAACTCATGCAGCACACCGTCAATACGGATGGAGGTGGCCGCTACGCCGGGAAGGCTGGAAAGCAGCACCCGGCGCATGGAGTTACCCAGGGTGGTGCCGAATCCGCGCTCCAGAGGCTCCACGACGAACTTGCCGTAATTCTCCGTAATCTCAACGCATTCGAGTTTGGGCTTTTCGATTTCCAACATAAAGTACCCTCCTTCGGTGTTGTTGCTAATGAATAGTCACTTAGTAGCTTACCTGGAGTAGAACTCGACGATGAGGTGCTCCTCGATCGTAAGGTCGATATCCTCTCTCTTGGGCAGAGCTACTACTTTGCCGGTCAGGTTCTCTGCATCCAGCTCCAGCCATTCGGAAACGGTGCGCTTTGCGCCCTGCTCCTTCAGGGAAGCGAAGAAGGGAACCTCGCGGCTCTTCTCACGAACGGCGATGACGTCGCCAACCTTCACCTGGTAAGAGGGGATGTCCACCTTCTTGCCGTTTACGGTGAAGTGACCATGGGTAACCAGCTGACGGGCCATGGGACGGCTTTCGCCCATGTTCAGACGGTATACCACGTTGTCCAGACGGGTTTCCAGCAACCGAAGCATGTTCTCACCGGTGACGCCCCGCATGTTGGCAGCCTTTACATAGTAATCATGGAACTGGTTCTCCAGCACGCCATAGGCACGGCGAACCTTCTGCTTCTCACGAAGCTGAATGCCGTACTCGGACTGCTTTTTACGACCCTGACCATGCATCCCCGGGGGGGTGTGGCGAACGGTCATAGCGCACTTTTCGCTATAGCAGCGGTCGCCCTTCAAAAACAGCTTGCAGCCTTCACGGCGGCACTGTCTGCATACGGAATCAGTATATCTTGCCATTGATCATTACCCTCCTTACACTCTTCTGCGCTTGGGCGGACGGCAGCCATTGTGAGGAATGGGGGTGACGTCCTTGATCATGTTGATCTCCAGACCGGCGGTCTGCAGCGCACGGATGGCAGCTTCACGGCCGGAGCCGGGGCCCTTCACGTACACTTCCACGGTCTTGAGGCCGTGCTCCATGGCCGCCTTGGCAGCGGTCTCGGAAGCCATCTGGGCAGCGAAGGGAGTGGACTTACGGGAGCCCCGGAAGTTCAGAGAACCTGCGCTGGACCAGGCAATTGCATTGCCCTGCATATCGGTGATGGTCACCAAAGTATTGTTGAAGGAGGAGCGAATATGAGCCTGGCCACGGTCGATATTCTTCTTCTCACGGCGCTTGCGGGCAACAACTTTTTTCATTTTGGTTGCTTTAGCCATTTATCTGTCCTCCTTACTTTTTCTTACCGCCCTGGGTGCGCTTGGGCCCCTTGCGGGTGCGGGCGTTCTGCTTGGTGCTCTGTCCGCGTACGGGCAGGCCCTTGCGGTGACGAACGCCGCGGTAGCAGCCGATCTCCACCAGCCGCTTGATGTTCATGGAAGTTTCACGGCGAAGATCGCCTTCTACCTTCACATTGTGGTCGATGTACTCTCTGAGCTTGTTGACATCGTTTTCCGTAAGATCACGAACACGGACGTCGGGGTCCACACCCGTAGCAGCCAGAATCTCCTTGGAGATGGAGGGGCCGATACCGTAGATGTAGGTCAAGCCGATCTCAATTCGCTTGTCTCTCGGAAGGTCTACGCCAGCAATACGTGCCATATGGTTTTCATACCTCCGTTAAAATTTAACTCTTGTTGTATCTATATAGGCTTGCGGGAAGCGTTCCCGTTGGGGATACGCCAGCCGCCCCGCAAGTTCTCTTTCGCAAACGAATTTGCTTAACCCTGACGCTGCTTGTGCTTGGGGTTCTCGCAGATGACCATGATGCGGCCTTTGCGCTTGATGATCTTGCACTTCTCGCAAATCGGTTTCACAGAGGGTCTTACTTTCATTTTCTTATCTCCTTAAACGTAATAAATCTTGCTTAAGCTGATTTTCCTTTAGTTCTTGGCGCGCCAGGTGATGCGCCCCCGGGACAGATCGTACATGGACAGTTCCACGGTTACCTTGTCTCCCGGCAAAATCCGGATATAGTTCGTACGGAGCTTACCGGAAATCGTAGCCAGGACTTTATGTCCGTTCTGGAGAGTAACCTCGAACATAGCGTTGGGGTATGTGTCGGTCACAACGCCTTCTACTTCAAAAACATCCTGCTTGGACAAGCTTAACCTCCTTTTAGGTGTCCTCACGGTTGAGGCCCATCGACTCGTCCACCCACTTAAGGTGACGGCGAAGAGCCGCATTCGTAATCTGTTCGCCCTGTGCCAGGGCTTTCATCCTCACATCCTGCCTTGTGGGGCAGGCAATCAGATGCATCCGCTTTTTCTTCTTTGGCTTTTCCAGCGTGCGGCTTTTTCCGTCGGCCAAAAGGACATAGTCCCCTTCTGCCGAAAGCACCACAAACCGCTGTTCCCGGTCGTGGCCGGCTCTGGATACCACCACGTCTCCTGCCTTAGCCTCCCAAATCATAGCCGCTCCTCCTCAAAGAAGGTGGTCATAATGGGGTCTCCGTCGGTAATGAGAATGGTGTTCTCATAGTGGGCGGAGGGCTTGCCATCGGCCGTCTCCACAGTCCAGCCGTCGCTGAGCTGCTTAATCTGCCAGGCGCCCATGTTGATCATGGGTTCCACGGCAATGGCCATGCCGGCATGGAGCCGCTGGCGTGCACGGGGGGAGAAGTAGTTGGGCACTTCGGGGTCTTCGTGCATCTTGCGTCCGATCCCGTGGCCTACAAAGTCTCTCACCACGCCGAAGCCGTTTTTTTCCGCATGGGTCTGCACGGCGGTTCCGATATCGCTGATGCGGTATCCCACCCGGCAGACTTTCAAAGCCTCAAAGAAGCATTCCTTGGTGACCTGCACCAGCCGCTTTTTCTCTTCGTCCACGTCTCCGCAGAAGAAGGTGCGGGCTGCGTCTCCCACAAAGCCGTCCAATGTGGCGCCTACGTCGCAGCTTACAATCTCCCCCGCCTTCAGCTTTCGATTCCCGGGAATCCCGTGAATGACCTGCTGATTGATGGAGATGCACACGCTGGCTGGGTAATCATAATACCCCAGAAAGGTAGGATAGGCGCCGCATGAGACGATGTAGTCATGAGCCAGCTTATCCAGCTCCCCGGTGGTGATGCCCGGGCGGATGTTCTCCCCCAGCAGCTTCAGGGCACCGGCTACTACCTTGCCCGCCGCTTCCATTTTTTTGAACTCGGCAGGGGTCTTAATGTTGATCATGCTTCCAGCTCCCGCCGAATCTCTTCGGCGACCAGCTCAATGTCTTGATCTCCGTTGACCTGGCGAAGGATGCCCTTCTCCCGGTAGTATTGGATAAGAGGTGCGGTCTTTCTTTCATATTGGCGCAGCCGTACGGCTACGGTCTCCTCCCTGTCATCGTCCCGCTGATAGAGAACGCCGCCACACTCACTGCACTTATCGCTGTGATAGGTGGAAACATGGAAGGCGGCTCCGCAGTTGGGGCACATGCGCCGTCCCGTGATGCGGCTGAGGAGCCGCTCAAAGGGCACGTCTATGTCTATGACATAGTCAATGGCGGTGATGCCCTCCAAGGCCTGAGCCTGTGCAATGGTTCTGGGGAAACCGTCCAGCAGAAAGCCCTTTTGGCAATCGGGCTGGCCGATGCGGCTTTCCACGATGCCCACCATGGTGGTATCGGGAACCAGTTCCCCTTTATCCATGTAAGACTGGGCCTCATGGCCCAAGGGAGTTCCCTGCCGAATCTCGCTGCGGAGCATGTCTCCGGTGGAGATGTGGGCAATGCCGTATCTCTCGGCCACTCCCTTGGCCTGGGTGCCTTTGCCCGCCCCCGGCGGGCCTAAGAATATCAGCTTCATACGCTTTCCCTTAGTTCAGGAAGCCTTTGTAATGCCGCATGAGCATCTGGGCTTCCAGCTGGTCCGTAGTCTCAGAAGCAACACTGACCATAATGAGGACGCTGGTAGCACCGAACATGCTGGTGATGTGCAGGCTGTTGAGAACTATAGTGGGGATGATGGCGATAATGGCCAGATACAGGGAACCGAACAGAGTCAGTCGGTTGCTGATCTTGCCCAAGTACTCTCCGGTGGGCTTGCCCGGGCGGATGCCGGGGATGAAGCCGCCGTTCTGCTGCAGGTTCTTGCTCATCTCCACAGGGTTGAAGGTGATGGAGGAGTAGAAGTACCCGAAAGCAATGATGAGCACAAAGTAAATCAGGTAGTAGGGTACGGGAACATTCGCATTGGAGCTCATGTAATTGTTCCACCAGATGGCAATTCCGGAAGTGGGCCAGAACTGCAGAACCATGGTGGGGAACTGCATAAGCGTCATGGCGAAGATCAGAGGCAGAACACCGTTTGCATTGGCCTTCATGGGAAGGTAGGTGCTCTGGCCGCCGTACATCTTACGGCCTACGACCCGCTTGGCGTACATGATGGGGATCTTGCGCTCCGCCTTCTCAATCATAACCACGAAGGTGATCATGGCTACGATGAGGATGATGCCAACGAAGAACTGCCACACGGCTACGCCGGTGAACAGGTTCCTGAACAGGCCGATGATGAAGTCGGGAACCCGGCTTACGATGGAGGCGAAGATCAGCATGGACGTGCCGTTGCCGATGCCCTTTTCCGTAATCCGCTCGCCCAACCACATGAGGAAAGCGGTACCTGCGGCGCTGCAGATGCAGATGGTTACGCAGGACCACCAGTAGGAATCACCCTTGACGATGCCGCTGCCATAGGTCATGATGATGCCGAAGGACTGAACCAGAGCCAGCCCTACGCCTACATAGCGGGTAATCTTCTCAATCTTCTTGCGGCCGTCTTCCTCTTTGCTCATCTTCTCCAGGGAGGGGAAGGCAATGGCAAGGAGCTGCATGATGATGGATGCCGTGATGTAGGGGGAGATACCCATGGCAAACAGGGTGAACTGAGACAGCGCGGAGCCGGAGAGGAGGCTCATGAAATCAAACAGAGCGTACCCCTCGATGGCCTGAGCCCATGCCGCAGCATCAACGCCGGGGATGGGAATGGCACTGCCCAGACGATAGATCACCAGAAGAAGAAGCGTATACAGGATCTTCTTCCGGAGCTCTTTGATCTTAAAGGCGTTGATAAATGTGCTAAACATTACAGCACCTCAACATTTCCGCCTGCAGCCTGGATAGCAGCTTCTGCGGACTTGGTAAACTTGGCTGCCTTCACGGTGAGCTTCTTGGTCAGCTCGCCATTGCCCAGTACCTTCAGGCCGTCCTTTTCGATCTTGCTGATGATGCCGCGATCCTTGAGCAGCTCAGCAGTCACTTCAGTGCCGTCCTCCAACTTGTTCAGTTCGGAAATATTGATGATGGTGTATTCCTTGGCATAGATGTTGCAGAAGCCGCGCTTGGGGAGACGGCGAGCCAGAGGCATCTGACCGCCTTCGAAGCCGTTCTTCTTGCTGCCGCTGCGGGCCTTCTGACCTTTGTGACCCTTAGCAGAGGTCTTGCCAAGGCCGCTGCCGACGCCGCGGCCTACCCGCTTGGGGGCCTTTACGGAACCGGCTGCAGGCTGTAGTTCATGAAGTTTCATACCTGTAACCTCCTTATGCTTCTTCGACCTTCACAAGGTGCTTTACCTTGAAGATCTGACCCCGGATGCAGGCGTTGTCGGGCTTGACCACGGTCTGATTGACCTTGTGCAGACCCAGAGCCTTTACGGTGTCCTGCTGATCCCGGAGGCTGGAAATGGGGCTCTTGATAAGAGTGACTTTCAACATAGCCGGAACCTCCTTAGTTCAGGATCTCTTCTACGGTCTTGCCGCGAAGAGCCGCAATCTGCTCCACAGTACGGAGCTGAGAAAGACCGTCCAAAGTGGCCTTCACGCAGTTGCTGGGGTTGTTGGAACCGTAAGACTTGGTGCGGATGTCCTTAATGCCGGCCATCTCCAAGACTGCACGGACGGGGCCGCCGGCGATAACGCCGGTACCTTCTTCGGCGGGGAGCATGCGGACATGGCCCTTGCCGAACTTACCCTCGACTTCGTGAGGGATGCTGGTGCCCACTACGGGAATCTCGATCATGTGCCGCTTGGCGTCTTCTACGCCCTTGCGGACGGCTTCGGGAATCTCCACAGCCTTGCCCAGACCTACGCCCACTTTGCCGTTCTCGTTGCCGACAACCATGAGTGCGGTGAAGCGGAAGTTCTTACCGCCCTTAACAACCTTGGCAACACGGTTGATGTAAACCAGGCGCTCTTTGTATTCGGAGACTTCTTTTTCGAACTTTCTGTCGTTACGCATGTTGTTTCCTCCTTAAAAGTCCAGACCGGCTTCTCTTGCGCCCTGAGCCAGAGCTGCAACACGACCGGTGTAGAGGTAACCGCCACGATCAAAGACTACCTGCTTGACGCCCTTTTCCAGAGCCCGCTTACCCACTACGTTGCCGACCAGCTTCGCTGCGTCGGTCTTTTTCTTGCCTTCCAGCTGAGCCTTAACCTCGGCATCCAGAGTAGAAGCAGAAGCCAGGGTGCAGCCGTGGATATCGTCGATAACCTGGGCATAGATGTGATTGGTGCTGCGATAGACATTCAAGCGGGGACGCTCCACGGTCCCGTTGATGTCTCTGCGCTGCCGATGATGGCGGACCTTGCGAACCGCATTCTTATCGATCTTAGAAAACATCCTTTAACTCCTCTCTTACTTCTTACCGGCCTTGCCTTCTTTACGGCGGACCACTTCGCCCTCATAACGGACGCCCTTGCCCTTGTAGGGTTCGGGTTTACGGGTCTCACGGATGTTGGCGGCAACCTGGCCGACTACCTGCTTGTCAATGCCCTTGACCACGATCTTGGTGGGAGCAGGTACTTCATAGCTGATGCCATTCTCGGCCTTGAACTCTACGGGATGGGAATATCCCAGGTTGAGAACCAGGGTGGTGCCCTGAAGCTGCGCTCTGTAACCGGTACCCACGATCTCCAGGTGCTTTTCAAAGCCCTTGGTGACGCCCACTACCATGTTGTGGATGAGGCTGCGGGTGAGGCCGTGGAGAGCACGGTTCTCTTTGTTGTCGTCGGGACGCTTTACGGTCAGAACGCCATTGTCCTGCTCGATAAGCATATTGGGATGCATCTGCTGTGACAGGGTGCCCTTGGGGCCCTTCACGGTCACAACATTGCTGTCGTCAACCGTGATTGTCACTCCGGCGTCGATGTGCACCGGAAGTTTTCCGATTCGAGACATTTTAATTCCTCCTGTTTATCTTACCAGACGTAGGCCAGCACTTCGCCGCCGACGCCGAGCTTGCGGGCTTCCCGGTCAGTCATGATGCCCCGGGAGGTGGAAAGAATGGCGATACCCATGCCGTTGAGAACCTTGGGGATCTCATCCTTGCGGGCGTATACCCGCAGGCCGGGACGGGAGATGCGCTTGATGCCGACGATGACCCGCTGCTTGTTGGGGCCATACTTCAGCTTGATGTGGAGGGTCTTTACCAGACCTTCTTCCACGACGGTGTACTCCTTAATGTAGCCTTCCTCGACGAGAATGTCGGCGATGGCCTTCTTAATGGTGGAGCAGGGAACGTCTACGGTGTCATGCTTTGCGATCAGGGCATTGCGAATCCTGGTCAGCATATCTGCGATAGTATCAGTCATGTTAGTTCTCCTCTCTTACCAGCTGGCCTTGCGGACGCCGGGGATATTGCCTGCGTATGCTTCGTTGCGGAAGCAGATACGGCAGATGCCATACTTGCGGAGCACGGAATGGGGACGGCCGCAGATACGGCAACGGGTGTAAGCACGGGTGCTGTACTTGGGAGCAGCCTGCTGCTTCAACTTCTTGCTCAACTTTGCCATGAAAGCTCCTCCTTAGTCCTGGCTGAAAGGCATGCCCATGAGTGCGAGCAGAGCCTTTGCTTCTTCGTCGGTCTGAGCGCTGGTGACGAACACGATGTTCATACCACGCACTTTGTCCACATCGTCGTAGTTGATCTCGGGGAAGATCAGCTGTTCCTTAACGCCCATGGCATAGTTGCCGCGGCCGTCGAAGGACTTGCCGGAAACACCGCGGAAGTCGCGGACCCGGGGAAGCACGATGTTCATCAGCTTGTCGGCGAAGTAGTACATGCGGTCGCCACGAAGAGTAACCTTGGCGCCGATGTTCATGCCTTCACGAACTTTGAAGTTAGCAACGGACTTGCGGGCCTTGGTGATGACCACCTTCTGGCCGGCGATGGTGGTGAGCTGCTCAACGGTCTCGATGGCCTTGGGGTTGTCCTTGTCGGAGCCCAGACCCATGTTCAGGATGATCTTCTCCAGCTTGGGGATGGTCATCACGTTCTCATACTGGAACTTTTCCTTCAGGGCAGGAACCACTTCCTCCCGGTATTTGACCTTCAGACGGGGTTCGCCGGTAAAGGGCTTGGCAGCAGCGGCAGCGGCCTTCTTCTTGGCGGGCGCTTCTACGTTTTTCTTAGCCATTTATATTTCTCCTTCCGTCTTAGTCAATCTGCTGTTTGCACTGCTTGCAAACGCGGACCTTCTTCATCTTGCCGTCGACTTCCACGAACTTGTGGCCGACGCGGGTGGGCACGTTGCACTTGGGGCAAACCAGCTGCACGTTGGAAACGTGGATGGAACCGGCCTGCTCAATGCGGCCACCGGCTTCTCCCTGCCGACGGGGCTTTACATGACGGGTGATCATGTTGCAGCCTTCCACGATTACGCGCTCTTTCTCAGGCATAACGGCAAGAATCTTGCCTTCCTTCTTATCGCGCTCGTCCTTACCAGCGATGATGCGGACTTTATCGCCCTTTCTGACATTCAGCTTATTCATCATCTCTTCCTCCTTACAACACTTCGGGGGCCAGTGAGACGATCTTCATGTAATCCTTCTCACGCAGCTCTCTGGCCACGGGCCCAAAGATACGGGTGCCCTTGGGCTGCTTCTGGTCGTTGATGATAACGCAGGCGTTATCGTCGAACCGGATGTGGCTCCCATCGGGACGGGTGGTTTCGGCAACGGTGCGAACCACAACTGCACGAACCACGTCCTTCTTCTTAACAGCACCACCGGGGGTAGCGGTCTTTACAGCGGCAACGATGACGTCGCCGATGCGGGCGACCTTGCGGCCGGAACCGCCCAGAACCCGGATGCACATGACTTCCTTGGCGCCGGAGTTATCGGCGACCTTCAATCTGGTTTGAGGCTGAATCATACTTTACCTCCCCTTACTTCGCCTTCTCAATGATTTCCACGACGCGCCAACGCTTGTCCTTGGAAATGGGGCGAGTCTCCATGATACGGACGGTGTCGCCGATGCCGCACTGATTCTCTTCATCGTGGGCCTTGAACTTCCGGGTCCGATTTACCATCTTGCCGTAGAGGGGATGGCGAACCTTGGTGGAAATGGCGACGACAACGGTCTTATCCATCTTATCACTCACAACGACGCCGGTACGGGTCTTGCGGTATCCTCTGATAATCTGTTCCATTGCTTACTCCCTTCTTACTCGGCCTTGGCAGCCATCTCACGCTGACGGAGGATGGTCTTGATCCGGGCGATGTCCTTCTTGCAAGCGCCGATGCGGCTGGGGTTGCTGATCTGGCCGGTAACAGTCTGGAAGCGGAGGTTGAACAACTCGGCTTTGAGATCGTTCTCTTTCTTCTCCAGCTCTTCTACGGTCATCTTTCTCAATTCTTCAGCCTTCATGCTTCTGCTCCTTCCTGAGCCTCTTCCCGCTTCACGATTTTGCAGGTAACAGGCAGCTTATGGGAGGCCAAACGCAATGCTTCCTTAGCAATTGCTTCGTCCACGCCGGCGATTTCAAACATCACGCGGCTGGGGTTGCTGATCTGGCCGGTAACAGTCTGGAAGCGGAGGTTGAACAAC
>CAYUHW010000022.1:0-11368 GCA_964444605.1 uncultured Christensenella sp.
CGCCGGAAAGTTCACCCGGTTTACGATGGAGCAAATCGGGAATACGAACCAGCTCTGCCAGTTCTTTGGCACGCGCAATGCGGGCTTTTTTGGGTATTTTTTTAATTTCCAACGGAAAACAGATGTTCTCGAGCACCGTCATGTGAGGATACAGAGCGTAGTTCTGAAATACCAAACCGATATTGCGCTTTTCGGGCGGAAGATCCGTAACATCCTTGTCATCAAACAGAATGCGTCCGGAGGTGACAGGCAAAATCCCGGACAGCATATTTAAGATGGTGGATTTTCCGCAGCCGGAAGGCCCCAAGAGGGCAATCATCTTGCCGCTTTCCATGGTGACGCTCAAGTTGTTTACGGCTATGTTGTCGCCGAACTTTTTCGTTAAATTTTCAATCGTAACTTTCATACTTACCTCAATATCTCTTCAATGGCGGAGCCATCGATGTTCGGCATGGACAAACCAAGCATTCTGGCCATGGTAGGTGCCTCGTCTACCATGGGACGGCGCTGTACGATTACGCCGTGTTTCACGTTTGGACCGGCAGCCATAAAGGTGGTCAGCTCTTCCCGCGTGGGGCTTCCGCCGTGAGTAGCGGCACCAACCTTGTGATTGCCCGGGATTTTGCTTCCGTAAATCGTTTCGCAATCAAACCGTTCTCCGAAGGCAAGGGGCAGGGAGCTCTCCAGTATAAAATCAAAATTTCCGGCTACATGGTAGGCTTCTTGAGCTTCCTCTGCATCCATTACATAAGCAAGCTTGACTCGGGGATCCTCTTTCAGGCTTTCAAGGTAGGCCCGCACCCGCTTCTTCATATTTTGATCAGCGGGATCAGCCAGTTCCACATAGGCCGAGAGACCGGCGGAATGAACAATGGCATCATAGGAATGGAGAGTTCCGTCTTTATTTACTCGGATAAAGCCATTTTCTCGAAGCAAAACGTTTAGATGTATAATATCTTGAATATCTGTTTGCCCATGGTCGCCTAAGATAACAACGTTTGTTTGCTCCAAGGTGCCTTTTCTGCGGAGGGCTTCCATAAGGCTGCCGAACTCTTCATCATGCTTGCGAAGCTGTTCCTCCACCTTTGGGTGATGCACTCCATAGGTATGGCGGCATCCGTCCAAATCGCACATTTTCACCAGCATGATATCCGGCTGTTCGTAATCTTCCAGAATGTCCAGTGCCAAGGCCATGGTGAATAAGTCTAAACTTCTGTCGGAGCCCTTGATATATCGGCCGTGCTTGTAGAAGTAGCGATTCATAAGATTGTCCGTAGCCATGCCTTCCAGCCAAGGCGTTGGATCCCAGCCGGTGTATCCATAGGGCACAATCATGGGCATATTCATATCGTAGGCCGCTCCGCCGGAAACCGGCCAGGAAATAGAACAGGTACTTAGTCCTTGCTCTCTTGCATAATCCAATAGGGTCGGCACCTTTACATCGGCTTTTTTTCCGTACCAGGGTAAATCCCAATAGCCGCCCCGTTGCATTTTCTCATTGTTTTCAATTCCGTGGCGATCCACATAACAGCCGGTGACAATGGAAGTATGACAGCAATAGGTCAAAGCCGGCCATACGGGCTCAATGTTTTGAACCAATGCGCACTTTTCCATAAACTTTCCGAAGTGCGGCATCTTACGCATGACTTCGATATCGGAATTGCAAAGGGCGTCCAGGCAAAATACCAAAACTTTATTCATAGGCTCCTCCGCTTACATAGTAAAAAACAGGGTCTTCATCGAACGAAAGAATCCCATGCCTTGCTTAAGCCGCAGAAACCCGGCAAAAAGCGGATTTCTGCAGCTTATGGTCTATTATTAGGCGTCATTCAGTGCCGCATTGCTGGCGGCCAGGAAGGTATCAAAGGCAGTTTCTGCATCGGAAAGTCCGAGGGCAACGGACTGAATCATTTTGTCGATTTCCGTACGAACGGTGTTGGCGCCCTGAATGCTGGGCAAATAACCGATACGGCTGTATTCTTCGGTCAAAGCCTTAACGGCGATGTTGGTATTGGCATACTCCTGGAAACGGGGATCCTCTACTGCTTCAATACGGGCAGGCAGAGCACCGAAGGTGGTGGCCCAGTCAATCAGGTTGTCCTTCTGATACATGTACTTCAAGAATGCGAGAACGCCCTTAGCGTGTGCTTCGTCTTTGGACAGGCATACGAAGGTGCTTCCCCAACTGGAGATATAGTCTTTAGTGCCAACCTGAGGAATGGGGCAGCAGCCCAGTTCGAAATTGCCTTCTCCTTCGGGAATGGCGGCGTACACATACTGCACACCGGCGGCAGCGCCGATATACATACCGACTTTCTGACTGCCGAAGGGATTGGAGAAGAAGACATCCTCACCTACCAAACGGAAGTGACCGGCCTGGATTCCGTCGGCGAACCAGTTGAGCTTTTCAATGGCCAGGTCTCTGTCAAGGGAAACCTGCTTGCTTTCAACATCGATGTACTCACTGCCGCTCTGCATCATCCAGCCCTGGAAGGTATCCGTAACGGAGTCCGTACCGAAACCGGCAACGCCGTAAGCCTCATAAATAGCCTTGGCGCAGACTTCCAAATCTTCCCATGTCTTGGGTGCTTCCAGATTCAAAGCATCGAACATGGTCTTATTGTAGAAGAGAACTTCACTGCCCAGGGTAATGGGAAGCATGTAGATGCTCTCGCCGCCCCACTGGGTAATTTCGGCATACAGGCCGGGGACAATCTGCTCACGGAAGTCCGCAATTCCGTTCTCCGGGTCATTGATCAGGTCGGTCATATCGTACAGATATCCATTGGCAATGTAATTGACCGCATCGGAGGGGAACATGGTGGTGAAGTCGGGGCCGTTTCCGTTGCTGGTAGACTGAAGCAGCTTAGAATCAAATTCGCTGTAGGGCTGCTGTCTGGCTACCAAAACATACTCGCTTTGGGATGCATTGAAGCCGTCGACAAGTTTGTTCAGCATTTCCTCGATGTGATCCGTCCAAGAATGCCAGAGAACAATCTCGACGGGTTCGTTGCTCTGAGCGTTGTTGGGCGCATCGGCTTTTCCATCATCGGTTGTCTTAGGCTGGCAACCTGCAAAACAGGCGCACAGTACGCACACAGCCAGAACGAGTGCAAGGATTTTTTTCATTGTTTTTTGTTCCTTTCTTTTTGATATATTTACAGGGAGCATTCGCTTCTTCTGCACATGGCTTCAATGTAGTCCGCCAATTCATCCAAGGAATGAACGGAAACATCATAGGGCGGCTCGTGGATATTTTGAAAAGGATTAATCCAAAGCCCCTTGCTGCCCAATCGCATTAAGGGAAGCAAATCATTGAAGGCGTTGTCGCCTATGCTTAAAAACGTCTGAGGCGCAATGGACAAATCCGGACAATGCTTTTTTAAATTGTCTACCATGCCCCATGGTTTTTGTGCTGAAAAAACAACTTTCTCAAAAATATTTTCAAACCCCAATTGCTTTAAAAAGTCTTCTGCCGTTTCGGAATATGAGTTTGTCAGCAGAACGGTGGTATAATATCGGTTCATTTGCAAAATACAGTCATGGAGCCGCCGATGTCCCTGCATGCCGTCGGCACTCATTTTGTTTCGGGTTCTATGATATACGGCATCGGATCGATCCCCTTCCAGCAGACCAAGGGTCTTCCCAATCAAAGTGACCACCGCCCAAGCATCGCCCAGATAAATACAGTCTCCATAACCCGGCACGGCTTCTTCATGTGATTCCGGGAGCAATGCCTGTTCTAAAAGGGAGAAATACGCTTCAGGGGTACCGGCCGAAATGGGTTTGCTGCGGTAAAAACGGTTCATAATAAGATGGCGGCCGCAATACACCCCTTCCACGTAAGAAACCAACGCATGTTCCCAACTGCGTTTTTCAGAGTCCTCCAGCAGAAAACGGATATAGTCACGATGAAAGTCGTTATTTTGATAAATCGTTCCGTCCAAGTCGAACACAACCGTTTTAATGTTTTCCATGTTCCGCATCTTTATCCTGCATTCTATTTGACCACATTATAACATGGAGCGGGAGCAAAAAAATTTACACTTTGGTGGATATGTTTCCGTTTACAAAAAAACGCGAGATGCGGTTGACATCTCACGTTATATTCGGTTGATTTTCTCTAAAAAACAGTGCCAGCAATTCTTCCACCGCCAACACCACCTTTCCAAAGAAGGGGTTTGGTAAAGGCGCAATAAGGGCTTGCCGTGTACTGTCTACAACAAAGGTCAAATCCGACAGCCCGGCCAGAGAAGAATTTTCCATTTTGGTAAAGGAGATAACATAAAAGCCGTTTTGCTTTGCCCGCCTTACACTGCTCAAAACGGATTCCGTTTCGCCGCTTTGGGAGATGGCAATAATAAAAGCGGGGTCAATATTATTTTGCAGCGGACTGCGTCGGTTTTCACGGAAAAGCATATAGTCATAAAAATGAACGCGGTTGAATACCATAAAGCCGCATACGGACAGCCGCTGGGCAATATAGTCCGCCATGACATCGCCGAAGCCTTCTCCTACAACAAAGCATTTTCTGTCCTGGTACGTATGCAAGCAGGTCAAAAAGCGATTAATCTTTTCTTCATCGTAGTTGTCCAGCAACGATTCCAAAGTAAATGCCGACTGCGGTTCCGTATCCTCATTGTTCTGCGCCAAATTGTAGACCAGCTCAGTATATCCGTTAAACCCAAGGCGCTTGCACATCTTGCTGATAAAGGCTGTAGATACATAGCATTCGCTTGCAACTTGGGCAATGCTCACTTTGCGCTCTCCGTCCTCTATGTGCTTTATGATGCAGGTAATGACAGCGGTTTCTACTTCACTCAACTGATTCGTAAGGAAAAAATGTTTTCTGCTCATACCTGCTCACCGCCTTATTTCGAACTATTAGTCGATTATATATAATTATAGCAAAAGGGCGGATGCCTGTCAACAACGCCCGGTTTTAGGAATTTTTAGGATTGCCATGCGACATACAAAAAAGACCCCCGAAGGGGTCTTTTGTACGAGGGTAAGTTACTCGGCCTTGGGTTCTTCGGGGGCGTTCTTGTCTACCACCTTGATGATGCCCTTCTTCCACAGAATACGGGAAGTGATGATGCCGATGGGCAACATGAGGAGAATGATGAAGCCGACGAAGCCCAGCATCATTCCGCCCATGCCCATGATACGGGCAACTATGGAGATGACGGCCACCAGAATGATGACGGGAAGCACACCCTTGATGCCGCCCTTAACCACCTTGGAGCCGGAGCTGGTGGAGGCAAACAGACCGAGGGTCATGCTGCCGAAGAGGGCGGGAAGCAGATAGTTGGACATGGTCTTGACGGCGGGCAGCTCAAAGATGGGGCTGATAAAGGAAATCAGCAGAGCCGCAAGAGCCAGAATGGCCACGGTCATAACAGAGGAAACGGAGATGGCAATGGCAGAGACCACTTCGCCTTCGGCCGTGTTGGCTTCTTTGCCGGTAATTTTCATGGCGTTGACAGCTACGGGGAGCTTCAGGTTCATGATGTTGCCGGTGATGAAGGCCAAGTAGGCGGAGGAACCCAGCATAGGAGTATAGCTGAGGGCTTCGGAAATGCCTACGGGCACGTAGATGGCCAGAATACCGATGGTGCCAACGTTGATGACTTCGCCCAAAGTGGGAACGCAGTCATACACGGTCAATACGATGAAAGGCAGGGCAATCATGTACACCAGGGCGATTACGGTGCCGATACGGCCCCAGCGGTGTCCCCACGCCTGGAAGGAATCCAGTTTTACAGTCTGCTTTTCGTTCTTGCTCATGGTAAATACCTTCCTTTCTTAGAAAATGCTGGTCCAGAGCAGAGCGGACGCCATGCCCACGATCATGGAGAGAGCCATGATGAAGTTGTTGACCCAACCCCAGCCGGGTTTCTTGGCCAAAACGCCCAAAGCGATGGCTACGATCAAACCGGTAATCATAACCAGGGACTGATAGGTATCGCAGATGAGCAGGATGGGTACGTATACGGCCAGCAGTACCAGCATGAAGCAGCCGGAAAGGACGTTGGACCAGCCGTTGCCGGACTTGGTCTTATCTACGCTCATGCTCAGCTTTTTGCCGAAGGGAATCTGAATGAGGAAGCCGGCCAGCATGCCGACGCTCATGAGAATGAGCACTACGCCGAACTGATTGCCGGTGGCATTGGCCATCATATCGGAGGTGCTGGCAAAGCCAAGGGTGGAAGCCAACGTGGAAGCAATCTGGGTCTCATAAGACAGAGAACCGATGACGGACAGGCGCCACCAGGACCACACCGTACCCAGAGAGGCGGACAGAGCCACCAGACCGATGACGATGGAGAGGCTGGGAACGATGGTGAAGATCAGAGAAGACTTTACAATGTTCTTGATCTCCGCAGAGGTGATGCCCATTTCCAGAGCGCGTTTTCTTGCTTTGATGAAGTAGAGTATGGAGAATCCGGTGATATACACCAATCCGCCGATAACCAACCACAAGAGCAAGGGGCTTTTGATGATTTCGCTGATAGTTGTCATTGTGACGATCCTTCCTTGTTTATTTTTTCGGGAGAGACAGGATATCTCCCCGAAGGGTTCTTAAGAATGGGTTGAGGGGTGTTACTGATGATTTTCCAACCAACGCTGTGCGCAGTGAGCCAGAGAAGCGGCGCCGATGGGCAGTACGTCCTCATTAAACTGCACCTTGGGGTTGTGGGCGGGAGCATCGCCGCGCTCATCCAGATACCCGGCAGACAGATAGATGAAGGCACTGGGAACTTTTTCCGCAACCAGTGCAAAGTCCTCGGAAGCGCTTGCGCTGACGCCCGGATAGGGAGTCAGACCGGGGATGGGCAGTTCCTGCATATAGCCGCTGAACTCATTAATCAGATTATGATCGCATACGAGAGGCGGCACACCGAAGATTTCAACCTCTGCAGAGCCGCCGTACACAGCGGCAACGCTCTTGGCTACTTCTTCTACACGGCGGACAAGCAGGTTTCGGGCATCCTTGTCGTTGGAACGGATGGTGCCGCCCAAGACGCAGGTTTCGGGGATGATGTTATAAGCGGTGCCGCCCTGGAACTTACCTACGGTCAGTACACAGGACTTCATGGGATCGCTTTCCCGTGCAATGAGCTCCTGCAGTGCAAGATGAATATGGACGCCGATGTTGATGGGATCCACGCTGAGCTGAGGATAAGCGCCGTGAGACCCCTTCCCCTTTACGGTGATGACGAACTGATCCATGGAGAACATGACGGCGGCCTTGGGGGTATTGTTGAACATGTACAGACCCACAGGCATGCGGCCGGAACCAACATGGTAAGCCAATGCGGCATCGGGAAGAGGATCGAGAATGCCGTTGTCAATCATGTCCTGAGCGCCTTGGAAGGTCTCTTCCGCAGGCTGGAACATGAAGCGTACGGTTCCCTTGAGTTCGCTTTCCTGCTCCTTAAGGAGCTTGGCGGCGGTAAGCAGCATGGCGGCGTGTAGATCGTGGCCGCAGCAGTGGGCTTGCTGTCCGGTGGGGCAAGCAAAGGGAAGCCCGCTTTCCTCCCCCATGGGAAGGGCATCCATGTCTGCCCGCAGAAGCAGGGTTTTGCCGCCTTTGCCCAGAGTAGCGGTAACGCCATGGCCGCAGAGATGAGGCTCAAGACCGTACTCCGTCAGCTTCTCCATAACGTAAGCCCTGGCCTTGGGGAGATCCAGACCTACTTCTGCATTGGTATGCAGATACCGACGGTTTTCTTCCAGCTCAGAGCGAAGAGCCTGAGCCCGTTCAAATGCATTCATACCGTGTGTCCTCCTTCATTTTTTAGCAGTCCAAACAATATTTATGGAACAATTATAGAAGTTTCCTATGTCTCAACTTTACCACGGAGGATTGTTTCTGTCAATACTTGTCCGGATAATATCGGAATATTTTTGGAAACTGAAAGGGATCCATGGGGATGCATGGGAAAACTTGACAGAAATTCGGCGTTTCGGATAAAGAAAAAGCACCCTCGAAGGAGTGCTTTTGCAAAGAATTTTACGGCATGACAACGGCGTTGGTTTTTAAATCGTAAGAGATTCTATCGTCCCACTTCCGATGCAGAATGAAGTCTGCGGTCAAGTCCGTATTGTTAAACACAATGGACCACTGGGTGTTGCTGGTGACGTCACCGTTAGGCTCCTGGGCCGCCGCCATAAGCGCCGCCCATGCGGTCTCGGCATTTTTCTGCTCGGCAGTATCAAAGACATTCTCAATGGCCTCGTAACGCTCCAAACCGTGGCCGTAGATGCCGTTCTTCCCTACCTGCGTAACCTTTTCCTTATACATAATCAGGAAGTTGGTAACGGTGCGCACAGGCGTGGCCACCAGTTCACGGCCTTCGCTTTCACAGTCAAACTCGATGATTCTGCCGTCTCCGGAAGCATCCGTAATATAAAAGTGATAGTCACGGCCGCTGCTGGCAAACATATCATACTGGTTAAGAAGCTCTACGGCTTCTTCCGTGGAAGCGGCTTTATCCAGAACCAAGCGGATGGCCATGGTGGTGGAGATTACGGGTTTGCCGGTATTCTGCCTGGTGGGTTCGCAGTCAAGGGTCAGAACGGCAATGGACACGCCCTTTTCGTTCATGCCGTCCAAGCATACAAAGGGGGCGGTTAGACAGGCCATTTTGGAAGCAAAGCCTGCATCGGCTACATTGGCACCGATGTTATCCAAAGCCGCAAAAGCTACGGATTCATATCCGTCTTTGGGCGTGCAGTGAACCAGCATAGCGGAGGTATCGTTGCGGAAATCATAGTTTCGCCCCATCATGACGGCGTTCTCCCCATTGAGGGTAAAGGCGCTGCAGCCGAAGTTGGGTGCTTCAATGTGAACGGGGAGCAAAGGCAATGCTTCCTTCAGCATAGCGTCGATGTTGGACTGATCGTCGGTAATGCCGTATTGAATGATATCCTCAATGCTGTAGTCATAGGCGATATCCATGCAATACAGATTCAGACCGTCGTTATAGTCCGTAATCCGCTCAATGGTGGCGATGGTTTTGAACCTGTCTGCGTACAGAATGCAGAATGCTGCAGCGGCCAGCACAACCAGAGCGACCACAACGGCAACGCAGGTTAAAATGGTTTTCTTCAGCTTGCTCATGCTTTGTATATCCTTTCTTTCCGTGGAAGTTGCTTTTATCGTATAAGGGGGAATACGAAATTCTGTATCCGCACTCCTCGCAATCGGGTTGGCTGAGACAGAGAACCGCCGTCATAAGCCTATGACAGAGCTCCGCTCCGTTAGACCCGCCGATTGATTAAAGTATAGCATGGATGAAAAGAAAGCACAAGAGAAAAAGCACAGCCAATATGCGTTCTTCCACGGTTGACTTTATACCCTTAGGGGGTATATAATTTGATTGGCATTCAGGGGAGTGCCGCAGGAGGAAGTATGAAGCAATACAACGTAATCGGAATGAGCTGTGCAGCATGCAGTGCCAGAGTGGAAAAAGCCGTGACAAAGGTGAACGGTGTTACCGCCTGCTCCGTAAGTCTGCTTACAAACTCCATGGGGGTGGAGGGCACGGCCAATCCTGCCAATATTATTGCCGCCGTAACCGCCGCCGGATACGGATGCACCGAAAAGGGAGCGGCTAAGACTCAAGGAGGCGTCCGCATCGAAGCAGATGATGCATTGAAGGATACACAAACGCCGAAACTAAAGAAACGCCTTATTTGCTCTATTGTTTTTTTGACCATCCTTATGTACTTCTCCATGGGGCATAAGATGTGGGGCTGGCCGATTCCGTCTTTTATGGATGGGAACCCCATGATGATAGGGCTTACGGAGATGCTTTTGACTATCATCGTCATGGTCATCAACCAAAAGTTCTTTATAAACGGGTACAAGAGCCTTTGGCATCGCGCCCCCAACATGGATACCCTGATTGCGCTGGGCTCCTCTGCCGCCTTTATCTACAGCACCGTGCGGCTCTTTGAGATGAGTATGCATTTGGTTCAGGGAGACTTGCAGGCTGCGGCGCACATAGGCCACGATTTATACTTTGAATCTGCCGCCATGATTCTTACCCTCATCACCGTGGGGAAAATGCTGGAAGCCCGCTCTAAGGGCAAGACGACGGATGCCCTCAAGAGCCTGATGAAGCTGGCTCCCAAGACGGCGGTTGTTATCCGTGACGGTCAGGAAGAAGAGGTTTCCATCGACGAAGTTCGAAAGGACGACATCTTCGTGGTGCGTCCCGGGGAAAATATTCCCGTTGACGGTGTAGTTTTGGAAGGCCACAGCGCCGTAAACGAAGCGGCTCTAACCGGCGAAAGCATTCCCGTAGACAAGGCGGAGGGCGATACCGTTTCTGCGGCTACCTTGAACCAGTCCGGCTTCATGAAATGCCGGGCCACCCGTGTCGGAGAAGACACCACCCTGTCCCAGATCATTCAGATGGTCAGCGATGCTGCCGCTACCAAGGCGCCCATTGCCAAGGTGGCCGATCAGGTTTCGGGCATCTTTGTGCCTGCCGTTATAGGCATTGCTCTTGTCACTACCATTGCATGGCTTCTTTTCGGCGGAGAAAAGGCTACCGTTGGCTATGCTTTGGCTCGGGGCATTTCCGTTCTGGTTATAAGCTGTCCCTGTGCATTGGGACTCGCCACCCCTGTGGCCATCATGGTGGGCAACGGCATGGGCGCCAAGAAGGGCATTCTTTTTAAAACCGCCGTCTCACTGGAAGAAACAGGGAAAATGGAGATTGTGGCCCTGGATAAGACCGGCACCATTACAACGGGAGAGCCTAAGGTTACCGATATCCTCCCCGCTGACGGACTTACGGAGATGGATTTGCTTGCACCGGCGTACGCACTGGAAAAGAAGAGTGAGCATCCGCTTGCCCGCGCCATTTTGCAGAAGGCGGAAGAAGCCGGTTTGCAGGCGGACGCAGTTTCCGACTTTACCGCTTTGCCCGGGAACGGTTTGAGGGCTGTTTTGAACGGCTCCAAGCTGGTTGGCGGCAGCTACAAGTTTATCAGCACCCAGTGCTTGGTTACGGAAGGCTTCAAAAAACAATCCGAAGCTTTGGCAGAGCAGGGTAAAACGCCTCTCTTCTTTGCCAGGGACAATAGGCTCATCGGCATCATTGCCGTTGCGGATGTAATTAAACCTGAAAGTGCACAGGCCGTAAAAGAGATGCAGAACATGGGCATTCATGTAGTCATGCTCACCGGCGACAATGAGCGCACGGCCAAAGCCATTGGGGCGCAGGCGGGCGTAGACGAGGTGATTGCAGGCGTTCTTCCCGATGGGAAGGAAGCGGTAGTTCGTGAACTGAAGAAGAAAGGCAAGGTAGCCATGGTGGGAGACGGCATCAACGATGCCCCCGCCTTAACC
>CAYUHW010000023.1:0-11196 GCA_964444605.1 uncultured Christensenella sp.
TCCGAGGGGCTCAGGCTGATGTAGGGGTAGAGGAAGTTTTCCTTATAGGTAAAGCCCAGCACACGGCCGAGGCCGATGGCCATGTCGGAGTAGGCGGAGAAGTCGTAATAAAGCTGGAGGGTGTAGAGAAGGGCGGCCAGCCAGGCTCCGCCAAAGGAGAGGACGTTCCGCCCGCCCCCCTGGACGCACTCGTTGAGGGCGGCTCCGCAGACGTTGGCCAGCAGGACCTTTTTCCCCAGACCCAGAAAGAAGCGGCGCATGCCCTCGGTAAAGTCCTTTAAGGTGGAGGTGCGCTTGTCCAGGCTTTCGGCAATGTCCCCGTACTGGACGATGGGGCCGGCGATAAGCTGGGGGAAGGCGCTTACATACAGCAGCAGCCGCCAGAAGCTCTTTTGCACGGGCACCTTTTTGCGGTACACGTCCACGGTGTAGGTGAGAATCTGGAAGGTGTAGAAGCTGATGCCGATGGGCAGGGTGGGGGCGGTGAAGGGGATGCTGAGGCCAAGGAGGCTCCCAAGGCTCTCCAGCAGGAAGCCGAAGTATTTAAAGTAGACCAGGCCAATCAGAGAGATGACGGCGCCCACCGCAAGCCACAGCCGCTTCTGCCGCTTTTTGCGGCATTTGCCGATGGCCTTGGCGCAAAGGAAGTTTACCAGGGTGGAGAGCACCATGAGCCAAACCATGACCGGCTCCCCCCAAGCGTAAAAGACGAGGGAGAAGACCACCAGCACGCCGTTGCGCCAGCGCAAGTTCCCGCTGACAAAGTAGAGAAGCAGCAGCAGGGGCAGGAACAAAAGCAGGAATGTAAGTCCCGAAAAAACCAATCTGTTTTACCTTATTTCCTCAAATTTTTTCAGCATAAGTATAGCATTTTTCTCTTTATACGTCAATGGAGGGCACTTTTGGGGCGGAGGGAGCGGGGGCGGCGGGTTCGCGAAAGCGAACCCTTCCCTATGGGGGAGCGTGCCGCTCCCCCATAGGGAAGAGAAGGGCTTTGCCCTTCCGCCGCCCCGCCGCATACAAGGGAAAAACCTCCCTGGGCGGATTTCCCCTCTTGCAATTTTTGCCGAAGGGGAGTAAAATACAGCCCTATGGAAAAGAGAAGTTTTATTAAAAAATTCATAGGCGATAAGGCCTTCTACAAAATGGTGCTGGCGGTGGCCGTTCCCATCCTGGTGCAAAACGGCATCAGCCAGTTTGTAAACCTGCTGGACAATCTGATGGTCGGCGCCATCGGCACGGAGCAGATGAGCGGCGTGTCCATCTGCAACCAGCTTCTGTTCGTATTCAACCTGTGCATCTTCGGCGGCCATGCCGGGGCGGGCATCTACGGCGCCCAATACTACGGCAAAGGGGACACCGAGGGCGTGCGGCAGGTCTTCCGCTTTAAGCTGTGGACAAGCCTGCTGCTTACCGCCGTAGGCCTGGTGGTGCTGGGCTTTTTCAGAGAGCCCCTCATCTCCCTCTTTTTGCACGAAGGCAGCGAGCAGGGGGACTTGGCGGCCACCTTGGGCTACGGCATGGACTACATGCAGGTGATGCTCTTCGGCCTCTTGCCCTTTGCCCTGTCTCAGACCTATTCCTCCACCCTTAGGGAAACCCAGCAGCCCATGCTGCCCATGAAGGCGGGCATTGCGGCGGTGCTGGTGAATCTGGTGGGCAACTATATCCTCATTTACGGAAAGTTCGGCGCTCCCGAGCTGGGGGTCATGGGTGCGGCTGTTGCCACGGTTATCTCCCGCTTTGTGGAGCTGGGCATCATCGTCATCGCCTGCCACAGGCAGGAGAAAAAGTATGCCTTCTCCAAGGGCCTCTATAGGACCCTGCTGGTGCCGGGGGCCTTGGCTCTGGCTCTGTTTCAAAAGGGACTGCCCCTGATGATCAACGAGGCCCTGTGGTCAGGAGGGCAGACCTTCATGACCCAGCTTTATTCCCGCAGAGGACTGGCGGTGGTGGCGGCGCTGAACATCTCCGGCACCGTCAGCAACCTGTTCTTCATCGCCTTTATGGCCATGGGCAACGCCACGGGCATTGTGGTGGGCAACCTGCTGGGCGCGGGGAAGCTGGAGGAGGCCAAGGAGACCAACACCCGCATGACGGCTTTCTCCGTTTTCTGCTGTGTGGTGCTGGGAGTGCTGCTGCTGTGTACGGCGGGCTTGTTCCCCATGCTCTACAACACCACGGAGGAAGTGCGCACCCTGGCCGCTTCCTTCCTGCGGATTGTGGCTATCTGCATGCCCATGTTTGCCTATACCAACAACAATTACTTCACCCTGCGCTCCGGGGGCCTGGTGAAGCTGACCATCCTCTTCGACTGCGGCTATGTGTGGCTGCTGTCCATTCCCGTGACCTACCTGCTTACCGTCCATTCCTCCTTGAATATTGTGCCGGTGTACGCCGTTGTGCAGGGAATGGAGATTGTAAAGGTGATGATGGGGTACTTCTTCGTCAAGCAGGGACGGTGGCTGAGAACCCTGGTAGAGGCGTAAGAGACTTTTTAAGCGGTGCCCTGGGGCATGGAAGAGAATCTGATGGCCTTGGAGAGGCAAAACACCCCAAGGGACAAAAAAGATACGGCGCAGTAAGCGGAAAGGAAGATGGATATGGAGCAGGACAAAACTTTTTTGGGCACGGAGCCCATCGGAAAACTGCTTGCAAAGCTGGCGGTGCCTACGGTCATCGCCCAGCTTGTGAACATGCTGTATAACATTGTAGACAGAATCTACATCGGCCATATGCCCGGAGACGGAAGCCTGGCTTTGACCGGGGTAGGCGTGTGCATGCCCATTATTTTGATTATCTCCGCCTTCGCCTCCTTTGTGGCCTCCGGCGGCGCCCCCAGAGCCTCCATTGCCATGGGGCAGGGGGATCATGAAAAGGCAGAGCGGATTCTGGGGAACTGCTTTATGCTGCAGATCTGCATCTCTCTGGTGCTGACCGTCCTTCTGCAGCTTTACGGACGGGATCTGCTGCTGCTCTTCGGCGCCAGCGAGAACACCATCGGCTATGCTTGGCCCTATATGCAGGTGTATGCCTGGGGCACGGTCTTTGTGGAGCTGACCTTGGGGCTCAACGCCTTCATCACCGCCCAGGGCTTTGCCAAGGAGGGCATGATGACGGTGCTTATCGGGGCGGTGTGCAACATCGTGCTGGATCCGCTGTTCATCTTCACTCTGAACATGGGGGTGCAGGGGGCGGCTTTGGCCACCATTTTGTCTCAGGGCATCTCCTGCTTGTGGGTGGTTCTGTTTTTAAGAGGGGAAAAATCTTTGCTGAAACTGAAGGTGCAGTGCTTTAAGCCCGATTTCGGTTTGCTTTTGCCCTGCCTTGCCTTGGGACTGGCGGCCTTTATCATGCAGTCCAGCGAGAGCATTATCTCCGTGTGCTTTAACGCCTCCCTGCAAAAGTACGGCGGGGACTTGGCCGTAGGCGCCATGACCATTCTCACCAGCGTCATGCAGTTTGCCATGCTTCCCCTGCAGGGCATCTCCCAGGGGGCCCAGCCCATTACCAGCTACAACTTCGGCGCAGGCAACGCCAATCGGGTGAAGGAGAGCTTTACCCTGCTTCTTAAGGTGTGCTTGACCTATTCCATCCTGCTGTGGGCCCTGGTCATGGCCTTCCCCGGGCTCTTTGCCCGCATCTTCACCCCGGAGGCGGAGCTGATTCTTTTTACCACCAAGGTACTGCGGATCTATGCGGGGGCATTGTGCCTTTTCGGCTTGCAGATTGCCTGCCAGATGACCTTCGTGTCCATCGGCAACGCCCCCTGCTCCATACTGGTGGCGGTGCTGAGGAAGTTTGTCCTTTTGCTTCCCCTTATCTATATTATGCCCGCCCTTGTGCCGGACAGGACCATAGGGGTGTACATGGCCGAGCCGGTGGCGGACGTCATCGCCATGACCTGCACGGGGCTGCTCTTTGTCTGGCAGTTTAAAAAGGCGTTGAGGAAACTGGAGGAAGAGCCCATAGGGCAGTGAAGAGAGAAAAGAGAAGAGAGAAGAGTTTAGGAAGGGACGGCAAGCCGTCCCTTTTGTCTTCTTATCCCCTCAGTCAAATCTCACATTGTTCGATTTGCCAGCTCCCCTTACACAATAAGGGGCGCCATGCGCAAACAAGCTGCTTGCCCGGCTAAAAGCAAATGGGAGACAAGGCCTCTTACAACGTTAGGCCTGCACGGGGCTGCTCTTTGTCTGGCAGTTTAAAAAGGCGTTGAGGAAACTGGAGGAAGAGCCCATAGGGCAGTGAAGAGAGAAAAGAGAAGAGAGAAGAGTTGAGGAAGGGACGGCAAGCCGTCCCTTTTGTCTTCCTATCCTCTCAGTCTTGCTTCGCTTACGCTACGCAATCCAGCGTCCCTTATTGTGTAAGGGGAGCTGTCGCCGAAGGTGACTGAGGGGATAAGCAAAAAAGGGATGCAAAGCATCCCTTCCTTATCTTTTATCTCTTCACTTTTCTCTCTTCAATCTTCACTTTTCGCCTTTTCCCTGCCCCAGACCGTTGCGGTGCAGATCCAGCACGCCCCCAAGGAAAATGCCCTGGGCGGCGATGTTGGTGCCTTCGGCCATCCAGTGGGAGCTGGCCTGTGCAAAGTCACGGGAGGAAAGATACCCCATGCCCAGCATAAGCACAAAGGCAAGGGCGAACCAGAGAATGGCCTTTTTCCGCCCGATTCTGGCGGCCAGTACGCAAAGGCTTGCGCACAGACCCGTGGTGCCCAGCACGGTCATGGCCACAAAGACCATGGTGCCGGTGAACACCGGGGGCACGGCGGCTAAAGCGGCGGTGGTACCCGTCTTTTTGGCCGTGAGCATCCACACAAGCCCCGCCGCCGTCAGCACGAAGCCCAGAGACTGGACGGGGAAGAACATGCTGTTCAAGGGCTGAAAGTCGCAGACGCCGAGGGCGTACAGCAGCTTCCAACCGGCCTTGCAGAACCCGGCCAGAAAAATCATCAGGGTGCCGGCGGAGAAGAGGGAGTAGGCGCCCCGGCTCATTCTGCCGTATAGATCCTTCTGCAAAAGCAGAGCGGAGGCAAGAAACAGGCCTACGGGCACAAAGTCTGTCAGCGCCATGGGCACCGTCATATTATTTTTCCTCCTTAATCAGGTGGTACAAAGGCACAAAGGGCAGCAGAATGGGGGTATGGTCGGCATAGTTCCGATAGGCGGGATCCTTGCCGTAGCGGGCGGACTGCCGCTTCTCCAGACGCTGGGCGCCGTTGAACATGATGTACACGATGCAGATATAGCCGATGATAGCGGTGAGCCACTGGCCAAGGCCGTTGAGGACGTTGAGACTGCCCACCAGCACACCCGTCCAGAAGAGGATTTCGCCCAGGTAGTTGGGGCAGCGCACCAGCTTGTAGAGACCCTCCGTGGCCACCATGTTGGGGTTCACGGCCTTCTGGTCGCTCTTCTGCTTATCGGCCCAGGTTTCCATACCGAGACCGAAGAGGCTGATGGCTACGCCGATCCAGGGCAGAAGGCCGCCGGCGCCACCGTTGTACTGGCGGAAGAAGACGGGGCTGGTCTGGGCCACATACAGAATACTGACGGGCACCCAGATGCAGGCCTTTACGAAGATCGGCATGGGCTTCTCGGTGGTGGTGACCTCCTTGAGGGTCTTGCGGTAGGCGGCGTTTTTGATCTCCCGATAGAGGAGGAAGCCGGAGAGGCGGGCGCCGTAGAGGACGAAGAGGGCGCACTGGAGATAGTGCACCAGGGTCATCTGCTCATGGAAGAGAATGACCAGGGCAATGCCGATGCCGGCCACGGAGAAGCCGTAGCCGATGGAGAGGAAGTATACGAACTTGTAGAAGCCCACGGCGCACAGCACGGCGGACACTACGGTCAAAATCCACAAAAATTCCCAACCCATGGTCGCGTCTCCTTACTTGTTGAAGCTGTCCTGGATGTACTGCTTGAAGCTGTGCTCTCCGGCCTTGACTTCTGCCACCATGGACTCGGTGAGGGTCCACTTGGAGAAGCGGAGGATGGCTTCCTTGCCGTTCTTCTTGAACTTGTTGATAAAGGCCAGCACGTCAAAGAGGAAGGGCGGGGCATGCTTGATGACGGGCTCCTTGCCGGCGGCGGCGAAGCACATGTTGGCAATCTCCTCGTAGGTGTAGGTCTCCTTGCCGCCGATGTCCACGATGCCGTTTTCATCGTTGAGATGCTCCACAATGTAGTCGCCGAAGTCGGGAGTGTCGATGACGTTGGCGCTGACGGGGGCGTTGCCCAGCAAAGTCACTTCGCCCTTTTCCACCATGGGCTTGAAGACCTTGACGATATCGTAGAAATAACCCGTGGGACGGTAGATAATGTAGGCAAGGCCGCTCTTTTTCAGCTCCTCCTCCACCAGATACTTGGCGTGGAGCATGGGCACCTTGGGGGCCTTGTCGGCCTTGAGCACGGAGATGTAGATGAACTTCTTCACCCCTGCGGCCTGAGCTTCCCGCAGAAGGTTTACGTTGCCCTGATAGTCAATCTCATAGTTGGTCACCGTGGCGGAGGTCTTGGTGAGACCTACGGTGGTGATGACCATGTCCGCACCGTCGCACAGACCCTTGAGAGAGTCGGGCTTGGTGACGTCGATCTGCCGGAAGGAGAGCTTTCCTTCAAGGCCCAGATCCTTTTCCATCATGTCGGCGGCCACGACCTCGTGTCCTGCCTTGAGCAGGGAGCGGAGGATGTCGCAGCCAAGGTTGCCATAGGCGCCTGCCAGTACGATTTTCATAGTGTGTCTCCTTGTTTTTTATGATGTGAAGTTTTTTGGAAGGGCGGGGGCGGCGGAAGGGCGAAGCCCTTCTCTTGGGCGCAGGGGGCGTTCCGCCCCCTGCGCCCAAGGGTTCGCTTCAGCGAACCCGCCGCCCCCAAAGTCCCTTCTTACCGATTCTTTTCCTTGGCCCGCTTATCGTTGATGATGTCCATTTCCTTCTCGTCAATGAGGGTGACGCCGTTCTCCTTGGCCCACTGAACACAGCCCTTTAAGACCGTGGGCAGGAAGATGCGGGGCACCTTCACCAGCTTCATGCAGGCGGCGTCGGTGAATTTCACCGTATCATCGGCACGGTGGGCGGCGTACAGTACGGACTGCAGGCTGGTCTCCCGCACGGGCAGCAGCTCCGGAATGGGGCGGCGGAACTTGGTATACCAGAAGTTCTTGCTGTCCCGATAGCCGTAGTCCACGGGCACTCTGGGGAAGTCCCCGGCCTTGACGCCGTTGACGATGGCGTTGTAGTACTTCTCCTTCATGAGAATCTTGTCCACCCGCAGAATGAAGTGGGCGCCGAAGAAGGAGGTGATGCCGTTGAAGTCGTGGTAGGGGCCGGGATAGCCGTTGAGCTCGCCGGGCTTGTCGTCCTGGGCGTTGTCCAGCTCCCGCATCCAGGTGCACTCAAAGACCTGATAGGCCTCGGCCACCACCTTGGGACGCTGTTCCCCGTCCTCGCAGGGAGCCTGTCCGTCCTCCAGAGTGAAGATGCAGTCCTTCATCTTCTCGGCGGGGGTGTCCCCGGGGAAGCCCAGACGAACGGCTTCCTTAAAGTACTTCCGCTTGTCGGGAATGAAGTTCATGGCGCACTTGCCGTTGCGCAGCAGGTGCTGGGCGGTGTTGGAAGAGTTGCGGCAGCAAAGGAGCATGGCATAGTAATCCTTGCCCGCAATGTAGTAGGGGGCTACCAGAGAGTAGGAGCCGATGGAAGTCTGCCCGTCCTCGGCTACGGTGCTGACAAGTACCGTGGGCATGGGGAAGAAGGCAGAGGTTTGGTAGAAGTTATCTACCATGCGCAGGTCTTTGAAAGAGCTCATAATCATTCCTCCGTATATGTTATGGTTTTAACAATCGCTGAAAAAAGGGAGACAAGGCCTCAAAGGAGGCTTCCGGCTCCATGGCCCAGCTTAAAAGGGCCTGGGCAAGAAAATGCCCCAGCATGGGCTCATCCAAGAGGGAAAAGCGGGTTAGCATGGGGGTAAGACAGTCGGAAATTTGGCAAATGAGCGCGCTGTGCCAGCGGCGAAGAGGCGGGTTTCCGGAATACTCCGCCCATACGGCGCCATATTGACGGGAGAAGGCGCGCAGGGTTTCAAAGGCGGCCTTTAGCCCCTCCAGGGGAGAGGCCGCGCTTTCCAGTTCTTCTCCCAGGGTGCGGAGGGCGGTGTGCCAATCCTCCAGCAGGATGCGGGCTACTAATACATCCTTGGAGGGGAAATAATTGTACACCGTCCCTACCGCTACGCCGCAGAGAGACGCCGCCTGACGCATGGTCAAGGCTGCATAGCCCTCTTCCAGCAGCAGAGACTTGGCTGCCGAGAGCAGGGAACCTTCCAAATTGTCGATGCGCTTGGGCAAAACTGCGCTCCTTTAAGAAGTTCTCAAAACGTTAAATGAACACGTTCATTTAAAGTATAACACGAAACCGTTCAATTGCAAGAGGGAAAATTCCATGAAAGGAACAAAGCATGAATACTCCCTATGCAAGCAAAAAGCAGGAACAGCTTCTGCCGTTCCTGCCTGCAAAATATGGACTTTAGTCTGCCTTTTCTTTTTCGGATTTGAGAATCTTGCCCGTGAGAGCGTCCACCTCGTATTCGTACTCCATGCCTTCGTATACGAATTCAATCTCGTAAACGTATCGGCCGTCGTCCCTGTCCAGTTTGGCCTCTTTGTAGGAGACGGCTTTCCCCGCAAGCCCTGCGTGCTTCAGCGCCAGACTCTTGGCCTTGTCCGTGCCGATGAAGGAGGACTCGGCTTGGGGAGCGGGGGTAGCTTTGGCCATTTCCTTCTTGTCCCAATCCCGCTTGAGAATCGTCCCGTCATAGGCGCTGACGGTGTACTCATACTCAAAACCGCTGACCGTCAGCTCCAGCTCATACTCCTCCTCGTAGGCATCGTACTCCTCTTTGTCAAAGACTGCTTCCTTCAGATTCAAATCCTTCAGCACCAGGGCTTTGGCTTCTTCCAGGGTGATCTTCCGCAGGCTCGTGTCGGGAGCGGTGCGCTTGGCGGCTTCCGTCTCGCTCTTCATCACGGCGCCGGTGGCGGCGTTCACGTCGATTTCGTATTCGTAGCCGCCCCAGAGGATTTCCAGCTCGTACTTGCCTTCCTTGCGGTCAAACTCCTCCTTGACAAAGACGGCGCCGCTCCTGTTCGCCAACCCCGCACTCTCCAAGGCAATCTTTTTGGCCGCCTCCAGGGTGATGAAGTCCTTTGTTTCGGGAAGGACGTCGGGGGACAGGGGGTCCGCTTCAAACTTCAGCACCTGCCCGGTGAGGGAGATTTCCGCCTCGTATTCGTGAGTGTCCGTTCTAAACTCCAGTTCGTACACATCCTCGTCCAGCTTCTCCTTGGTGAACTTTACCTGCACCCCTTCCCCAAAGAGGCCGTAGGCTAAGGCAATCTCCTTGGCCTGCTCCAAGCTAATGGACTGAGGCTGAGGGGTGGGGGAGGGCAGTGGCAGGTTCAAGGTGGTGTTCTCCCCGTCGGATAAGCCGCTGACGGTCATCTTTACCCCCTGGGTAACGGTTTCCAAAAAGTCATCGTCGGGGCACAGGGAGCCGGCGGCAAGCTGGAGGACGATGTTTTTCTGCTCTCCGTTTTCGGAACGGAAGTACCCGGCCTCCTGCATCTTTTCAATCAGGCCGCAGGTGACCTCCCGGCAGGTCTGCCCCAGATACTCGCCGTAGGCAGCCGCAATCTTTTCCCCGTCCTCGTTGAGTCCCTTCAGATCCACCACCAGCCCGTTAAGGTTGTAGCTGATCTCCACCTTGGGATTCACGCTGAGAATCAAAGCCCCCAGCACCTGATTGCTGAGGGGGGCGTCCGCCTCGCCTACGGTATTTTTGCTTTCGGAAGATTCGCTGACACAGCCCAGAGCCAAAAGCAGGGACATTAGCAGCAGGGATATAAGAAGGGTTCTTAAACGCTTGTTCATAATAACAGTCTCCTTTGGTTTTTCTTTTCGCCCATAGAATACGCAGGGGGAAAGGGGAAACCGGGGTCGCGAAAAAACTTTTTAATCAGGGCACGGGGAGAACCAGTATGGTGGTGTCCCCGTAGGCGGCCATCTCCTGCCACAGGCGGCTCTCCAGCCTCTGTACCCAGCCCGCCTCCGAGGAGGATACGCTCAAAGAATACCCCTGGGCAGGGGGCGCAAAGTTCATGGCTTTGGCCCGCTCCATCAGTTCATGACACACGGTATCGGCGGATTTGCCCTCTCCTGTGTACCCCTTCAGCAGTGCTTCCCCCTCCTTATTTGCGGGAAGCAGGGACACTACGGTGCCCTCCCGATCCACCTCCAAAGCAGCGGCAGGCCCCAGATGCAGTTCCACCCTGGCGTGAACGTTTTTAAAAAACAGCCCGCCTATAAGGAAAAACAGGCACAGACAGGCAGCCAAGGCCCCGACGGCTCTGCGGAGCATGCGGGCAGGGGCGGCCTTCTTCTCTTCGTTCTGCTCTGCTTCCATCAGCACGGGGTTTGTTATTCGCTCTCCCGCCTCATAGCCCAGATTGGCGGCACGGACAAAGCGCCCCTCTCCGTCCAGCAGTACGGCATAGGCGGGGTGACATTCCAGAACCAGATACTCCATTAGGCGCGCTCCTTTCTTTTTACGCTTTGAATGTGTCCGCGGATGATTTCATACCCGTTGGTGTAGGCCACCAGCAGAGCCAGCAGATACCCTCGGTGCCGCTCCAAAGTCTTTTTCTCCACCCCCGCCCCCAGAGACAGGCGCAGGAGGGGCACCTTTCCCGTTTTCGCCGCCTCAGAAAGGAGGTCGGGGTGCTTTTTGGCAAAATCCAAGGCCTTCATGCAGGCGGACAGGGTGCGCTCCTGCTTGGGACAGGCCTCCGCCACCTGGGTGAGGGTCAGCCCCAGGGACTGAAGCCGGCGGGAGAACTCCTCAATCTCCTCTCTGGCGGCCCGCTCCTCCTCCCGCTTCTGCAGGGGGCTCTCCTTCTCGGGAAGACGCTCCTCCAGGGTCAGCGTGTCTCCCTCCCAGGAGGCCTGCAGGGAAATCTGTCCCCCGTGCCTTCGCTCCCTGCGGGAAAAATCCGTCAAGCGGTGGCGGATGCTCAGGGCGGCCAGAGACAAGAAGGCGCCTCGGCCGGGGGCATAGCGTTGAACGGCCTCGTAGAAGGCCAGCATGGCAACGCTGAAGGCCTCCTCCTCCCTTTGGGGGACACGGCCAAGAAAGCGGG
>CAYUHW010000024.1:0-11035 GCA_964444605.1 uncultured Christensenella sp.
CTATTTCATGAACTTCAGCGATTAATGCGTTTCTTTTCGAGGGCACGGGCTTTCCGTGTCCTCTTTTTTTTTTCAAATTGACGAACGGCTATATGTGATAAAATTTACAAAGGGAAAGCACCGTATAAGGGATAGTATGGAAGGCTGTATATTGGAAAGACGAATGCGTAAAGGCTGAAAGCTGTCCTTGACTTTCCTCAATCATACGGCAGGGAGAATCTGTTTTTTTTGATTCCTGTGGTTCTGAGTTTTTCATGGACAGCATGGAGAAAGCCGGGTATGAAAACGGACAGCTTAGCTACTACGCACGCATTGAAGACGTTTCTTCTCTCTATTGGGTTGAAATAGCTGAAAAGAGGATTGACCTGAAGATACAATAATCGAGAAAGCAATAAAAAATGGACATACGATACTTCTCAATGTTTATGAAGAGTTGTTACCACGGGTGGCTGGAGGGTATGAAAGATAAGCATTGACGCAATTCCTGATGATGCAGTATAATTAACAAAAAGAGGCACCCTTCCGGTACCTTGGCAGCTCCATAGTGTCTATCCGGCAAGAAGAAAATATATTTTCGATATTCGTCAAAGATGTGTTGCATATTGTAAAGAAAAGTGCTACCATACAAGTACATCAAGTTGCTGAAACAAAACGGCGAGAAACAGATAAAGCAGTTCCCTGTACGACGGGTCAAAAAATGAAATAAGTCAGAAGGATGTTGTCGTGAAGAGCCGAACCGGATACCAAATTGCATTCAGGAGAAAAGCAATGAGTGAGTATGAGAATCGGAAGAAGCATTTGTTACATGAAAAGCAATTGGAAAAGCCCCCAAATATGAAATAAGGATTCATTGGAACGCTGCGGCTGTCGATGGCTTTTTATTGCACATAAATGCACTTTGACTTTCATATCTTTTTATTTTTTTCACATTATGCGGCGTAAGCCGATCCATGTGGCCAAGGACAGGATGCAGCAATCCGTAGATATAGGTGAATCGGAGACAGAACTCGGAAACGGGTTCTGTTTCTCTATATAGGCCGGTTGCTGCCATGGCGAAAAGGCGGGAAGAACTTTGGGGACTGGGCGGAAATTCTGTTGCTTTTCTGTATCCGGCGTGCTACAATGCGCTCATGAAACGATATAAGTATTACGCCTTTGATTGGGATGGCACCCTTATGCATACGAAACCTCTGTATTACCGGGCTTTTTTGGCGGCGCTGGAAAAAAGCAAGGAACAGATTGATTTGCCGGATAACTTCGGCTATTTGTTTGGAGAACCTTGCGATACAGCCTGTGAGAAGCTGGGCGTGAAGGATCCGCTGGCTTTTCGGGATTTGTGGCTGGGGATTTTTTTGCAGGACTGCCTCAATGCTGCCCCCTATCCCGGCACGGCGGAAACGCTGCGCAAGCTGAAAGAAGAGGGGGCGGCGCTGTATCTGATTACCTCCCGCAATGACTTTACCGCAAAACCCATGATGGAGATGCCTGCCTTTGCCGGACTGTTCTCGGGCAGTGTGGTTTTTGAAAACGTGAAAAAGCCGAAGCCGGATCCGGAATCCCTGCACTACCTGGAGAAGGTTTACGGCATTGATTTAAAGGAAACACTCATGGTGGGAGACAGCACCCAGGACTACGGCTGTGCAAAAGGCGCCGGGGTGGATTTTGCCAGTGCTGGTTGGAATGGAGATGCTTTGCGGGGAGACGATATATTGGTATTGCCCGCTCCGGAAGCACTGCTTTCTTAAGCTTTGGGGGAATAGGAATATGAAACTGAAAAAGTTTTTTTCCATTCAGCGCATGTGTGTGATGGCGCTGTTTGTTGCGTTGCAGATTGTGCTTTCCAGATACTTAAGCTATCAGCTTTCTCACAGCACCCGTATCAGCCTTGCCAATGTGCCGAATATTTTGGCAGGTCTCTGGCTGGGCCCCATCAGCGGCGGGGTGGTGGCGCTGGTATCCGATGTGCTGGGCATGCTGCTTCAGCCGTCCAGCGGAGTATATTTCCCCCCGCTGACTCTGACGCCCATACTGTTGGCTGTGGGCGCAGGGTATTTTGTTCGTTGGCTGCCCGGGAAGAGAAAAGGCTGGGCAGTGCCCATAGCCGTTTTGCTGGGCGAAATCCTTTCTGCCGTATACGGTTCTTTGGCCTTGACATGGTACTATCAGCTCTTTGTGAAACAAATTACCTTCTGGGAGATGCTGGTGCTTCGCATGCCGTGGAAGCTGGTGCTGGCAGTCTTGGATACGGTTGTGTGCTGTCTGCTCCAAAAATGCATGTATGAGCGGGTCATTCGGAGGAACATTGCTTATGAACTATGATGAGACCATAGAATATATCCATTCAGCCTACTGGACGGGTACCAAGACCGGACTGAAACGGACGCAGGAGCTTTTGGCCTTGCTGGGGAATCCGGAAAAGCAGTTGAAGTATGTTCATGTTGCAGGAACCAACGGAAAGGGCTCCTTTTGCGCCATGCTTTCATCCATTCTCACGGCGGCCGGATACAAAACCGGTCTGTATACCTCTCCCTATGTCAACCGTTTCAATGAACGCATGGCTGTCAACGGAACTCCGATTGCAGATGAAAAGCTGGTTGCAATTATAGAAAAAATACGCCCCCTTGTGGACTCCATGGCGGAAAAGCCTTCGGAATTTGAGCTGATTACCTGCGCAGCCATGGAGTATTTTTTCGAGGAAGCCTGCGATATCGTAGTATTGGAAGTGGGCATGGGGGGAGAATGGGACTCCACCAACGTGATTGAAAAGCCCGAGCTGGCCGTTATTACTGCCATGGCCTACGATCACATGAAGTACCTGGGCAACACCATGACGGAAATTGCTTCCGCTAAGGCTGGGATTATCAAAAACGGCTGTCCCACCCTTATATACGGCGAGAACCCGGAAGCGGAGGAAGTTTTTAAACAGACGTGCCGTCAGCGGGGAAGCACTCTCTATTATTCCCATCCGGAGAAGGTTGCCGATGACCGGGATTCTGTTTACGGACACACATTCTGCTATCCCGGTTACGACGAATTGCATTTGCCTCTTATTGGGCCTCACCAGATTCACAATGCCGCTTTGGTGCTCCAAGCCGTCGAACTGCTCAAAAAGCAGGGTTGGGGGATTTCCAAAAAAGCGGTGCATGAGGGGCTGGGAAGGGTAAGTTGGCCTGCCCGCATGGAACTGCTTTGTGAGAAGCCTGTTATTCTATTGGATGGCGGACACAATCCCCAGGGGGCTCAGGCCGCCGCCGCCGCATTAAAGGAACTTTTTCCGGGAAAAAAGATTCGCTTTCTTATGGGCGTGATGGCGGATAAGGATGTGGATACCATGGTGGAAAGCCTGCTGCCCTTGGCGGAGTGCTTCTATACGGTTACGCCCCATAATCCCCGTGCCATGGCCGCTGAAACGTTGGCACGGAAGCTGGAAGATTTAGGCGTCCATGCCGCCGCTTACGAACCTTTGGAGGCGGGCATAGAAGCCTTTGTTCGAGAAGCGGGGGAGGAAGATGTCCTTTGCGCCATAGGCTCTTTGTATCTGGCGGGGGATGTTCGACGGCAGGTAAAGGAGATGGCGGCTAAAGACGAGACGCTTCTGCCTGCGCAGAAATCCTGAGCAAGGCGGTGCAGTTCCGCAAAGTCGGCAAAAAATGAGACGAAAAAACTACATGCCTTCAAGCGGGGCATGTAGTTTTTATGTGCCTGGAACTTAATGACTCTCTGTTTCCCACGCCTTGTTGCCAAAGGGCGGGGTATAGGCAAAGGAGGCGGAAGCGGCTTCCTGCGTATAGATATTCTCCATGCCCAGGCTCATGGCCCAGTTAAGCGCCGCATCGTATTCCCGAGCCGTCAACCGTCGGTTCAAAGGCGCTTTCATGCCTTCGGGCGGGGTGTACTGCCGCATGAGGGAAAGGGGCGCCTCCTTTCCGAAGGCTTCGCAGACGGCAGATAAAATTTCACGCGTATCATACACACAGCCGGGAAGCACAAGATGGCGAATCAAAACGCCCTTTTCGGCCATGCCGATATCATCCAAAGCCAATGCCCCCGAAAGGGCATACATAGTTTGAATGGCGGAGAAGGCGGTCTCAAAGTAGCGGGGGGCGAAGGAAAAAGCGTCCGCCAGCCTTTGATCGCGATATTTGAAATCGGGCAGCCAGATGTCTATATATTCACCCAATCGTTTTACGGTATCCACGGCCATATAAGCGTTGGTATTGCAAACAACGGGCAACCGCAACCCATTTTTTCTTGCCAAGGACAAGGAGCGGCAAATGCCCTCCGTATGGGGCGTAGGGGTTACAAGGTTAATGTTGTGAGCGCCCATATCCTGCAGTTTCAGCAGAGCATCGCTTAAGGATTCCGGCGTGAAATATTCTCCCAATTCTCCGCGCTGAAGCACCATGTTTTGGCAGAACACGCATCGCAAATTGCATCCCGAAAAAAAGACGGCGCCGGATCCCTTTGTGCCGCTGATGGGAGGCTCCTCATAGAAATGAAGCCCGATGCGGGCAATTTTCAGCTTGTCCGTACAGCCGCAGAATCCTTTTTGCAGACTGCGGTTTACCTGACAACGGCGGGGGCAGAGAGCGCATTCCATCAGAATACCCGCCTTCCGCATACAAAGTTCCTCGTCCAGTAGCTTCCGCTCATGGAGCTGGTAATGACCTTGCCGGAACTGGAGGAAGCGTGAATGAAGGAGCCGCCGCCGATGTAGATGCCCGTATGGCTGACCCGATCTTCGTTATCGCTTTTAAAGAAAACCAAATCTCCTTTTTTCAGATCGCTGATATTTTCTACCAGATCCCAAGAGTCTTTTTTTGCATAGCTGGCGGCGTTGGTACGGCTGACCTTCAGGCCGCAGCTCTTTAAGCAATAATAGACCATGCCCGAGCAATCGAAGGAATCGGGCCCCTTGTTGCCCCAAACATAGGGCTTTCCAAGCTGATCTGCAGCCGCTTGACAAAGACCAGTAGTGGAGCAGGCATAGCTGGCGGAGCCGGAAGAAGCAGGCTTTTGGGTGGGGGTAGCGGTAGGCTCCGGGGTATATTCCGGTGCGCTGGGTACAAAGGGCGTTTCTTCCGGAGCCGTTGTGCTGTTGCCGTCCGGCTCTCCGCTGCCGGGTACGGGGGTGGTTGTATCCGGAATAGGCGTCTCAGAAGAGACATGGCCGCCCGCAGGGGTGGCGGTAGGCTTGGCAGTCTTCTTGGGCTTGGAAGTAGCGTCGGGCTTCTCGGTGGAAGCGGGACGAGGATTGGCCGTTGCTTTATTGGTAGGCGCAGGGGTAGGCGTCATGAAAATATCGGATTCTTCCGCCTCGTGAGAGTAAAGTACCTCCCAGTCCTCATAGCTTAAAATCCCGCTGACGGAAAGATGATTCTGACTCTGGAAATTTTTCACCGCCTCCACGGTCATGGGGCCGAAGTATCCGTTGCTGCGTCCGGAATAATAGCCCAGCTCCGTCAGCCTCTGCTGGAGATTCAGAACGTCGGCACCTGCATCGCTTTCCTTAATCTGGTAGGCCTGGGCATTGTCGGAAAAGAGCATGGTTTGCATCTGCTCATCGGCAACACCCGTTTGCTCCATGGAGCAGGCACGTTGAAAGAGAATGACGGCGTTTTGAATGGATTCATTGAAAAGGGTGGAGGGTTCATCCTGATCCAGATACCCAAGCTCCATAAGTCTTTGCTGGAGCTTTTCTACAGAGGCATTATCGTCGCCCAGCTTCAGCGTGCTGTACTGCGACAGAATCAGCCGTGCTTCAGGGCTGGAAGTCGGTTCGCCGGAGTCGGGGATCAGAGCGGAAGCGGAAGCTTCAGGCGTTTTTTCCGTTGCCGCATCCGCAGTGGGCGGAGGTGTTTGCATCTCTTCATCGGATAAAAGAGCGGGAGGAAGGGTGCTTCTGTCCGTGACCAGCTGCATCTTCAATACGCCCCTTGAGAATAGGGGAATCAGAATCACGGCAATCAACAGTACAAAGAACACCAGGGCAATGCAGAACCTGGCCGTAATGTGCAGATAAGGCTGTTTCCTTGTTTGGTTGTTTTCATTTCTTGTCATACTATGCATTATACAATGGATTTTGTGTTTGCGCATCGAAAAAGTTTGAATTTTTTGCAAAAGGTTCCCATCCGGCTTCTTTCGTGGTATACTGATGCTGACTATATATGGGAAAAGATAAACGGAAACGAGTATGGCAATCTTAACGGCGGTTCAGCTGAAAAAAGAATTTGTAGTGCGTACGCTTTTCTCCGATGTCAGCTTTGAGATTGGAGCTCGGGATCACATCGGATTGATTGGCGTCAACGGCTGCGGCAAGAGCACGCTGCTGAAAATGCTTTTGAAGCAGGAAAAGGCGGACGGCGGATATGTGTCCGTTGCATCCGGTGTGGTTATTGCCTGCATTGAGCAGACTCCGTCTTTGCAGGAGCAGGTGAGCCTCTTTGAGTTCGTTCTTCAGGCCCATGGCCAGCTTTTGGACTGGGAACGGGAATTGCAAGAACTCCCCGCCCGCATCCACGCAGGGGGAGAGGAACGGGATCGGCTTATCCGCAGACAGGCGGACTTAACGGATCGCTTTGAGCGGGAGGGGGGACTTACCTTCCGCAGCCGCACACGTTCGGCACTTATGGGTCTGGGCTTTGATGAAGAAGAACTGAAAAAGTCCGTGACGAAGTTCTCGGGCGGTCAGATTGCCAAGGCCATGCTTTGCCGTGCCATTTTGAAAAAAGCGGATTTACTGTTGCTGGACGAGCCCACCAACAATCTGGACGTTGCCGCCATCTCCTATTTACAGGAGTTTCTTTCCGCCTATAAAGGAGCATTTCTGCTGGTGTCTCACGATCGTGCTTTTCTGGATGCCGTGACAAACCGCATCTTTGAATTGGAGAATGGGCATCTGACGGAAAGCCGTGGCAATTACACCCGCCATATGGAGCTGAAGCTCAGTGAGCGGGAAGCGGCCATGAGACGCTATCAGCGCACCATGAAGGAGATAAAGCGCATTGAGGGCATCATTGTACAGCAGCGGCGCTGGAATCAGGAGCGGAACTATGTGACCATCGCTTCCAAAGAGAAGCAGATTGACCGCTTAAAGGAAACGCTGGTGGTGCCTGAAAAGGATCCTGCCCAAATTCATTTTCATTTTCGGGGGCCGGAACCCAGCGGCAATGAAATTGTTTCCGTCAAGGGGTTGAAGAAAAGCTTCAACGGGCGGACGATTTTTGAAGATGTCTCCTTCCTTATTTGGAAGGGGCAGACCGTGTGCTTGATTGGCGCCAACGGCTGCGGCAAGAGTACGCTGCTGAAAATATTGACGGGTCATGAGTCGGCAGATGAAGGAATCTATACCATTGGCGCAGGAGTGCGTCTTGGCTATTTTGAACAGAATCTGGAGGGTCTTAATCCTGAGAATACCATTTTGGAAGAAATGCAGGACGCTTTCCCAAGATTGGTGGAAGGAGAGCACCGCAACTATCTGGGAGCGTTTCTCTTTAGAGGTGACGATATTTACAAAAAAATCGGCACTCTGAGCGGCGGCGAACGAGCCAGAATCAAACTTTTGAAACTGGTGCTGGGCGGCGCCAACGTGCTGCTCCTGGACGAGCCTACCAACCACTTTGATATCCAAAGCAGCGAGGTGCTTGAAAAGGCTTTGGAGAGCTATGAGGGAACAATCCTTATCGTTACCCATGACAGGTATCTGGTCAAGCGTATGGCGGACAGGGTGCTGTATTTGGACAGCGAGGGAATTCGGGAGCTGGAAGCCCAGGAGGGAGAGGACATTTTCTCTCTTATAAAAGCTCCGGAAGCTGTTAAGGCGCAGACACAGGATAAAGAGGAGCGGGTAAACTTTTACAAGCAGCAAAAGCAAAACCGTGCGGCTTTGACGGCGGCCAAACAACAGGTGACTCGGTGCGAAAAGGCCATTGAGGACAACGAGGCTCAGTGCCGACGGGTTCAGACGGAGATGGAAGAGGCGCAGAGTAAGGGACACTATGAAGCGATTGCGGCTTTGTGTGCGCAATTGGAAGAACTGCAAAAGCAAAGCGATGCCCTGTATGAAGCGCTGGAAGAAGCGGAACTGCAGGTTTCTGCATTGGACGAGTAATTGGGAAAGGAAGGCAGACTATGAACTGGGGCGGCATGCCGATTGGCTTTCGATTTTATGTGAAGGATTTTTCTTTGCAAACCAAGCAAAGATGCTGGACTTTTGTGCTTAAAGCACTGGAATACGCAGACTGGGGCACGATGACGCTTCATGAGACGGAGAGCCAAGAACTTTTTGACCCGAATCAGAAGGTGTATATTGCGGTCATCGGCACCAAAGCAATTAAAGTGAGCCGAAAAAACGCCATTTGCTGGCGGGAAGATGCAGGGCTGATGAAAGAGCTGTGCTTATATTGGCCTTGGATTCAGGAAAACTATATGGAACTGTATGCGCCCACCCATCGTTTGGCCGTGGTCGAACCAGACGGAAAAATCATTCCTGACGGAGAAGAAGGCGCTTTCTTAAAGGGCACCCTTGTGCGCCGTAAGGCTCAAAAGCCCGTCGGGCGGCAGTTGGTGTGGGGAGAGAGCGAAGAACAGCTTGAAGAGCGCATGGATGCGTTCATAAAGGAGCATCCGGGGCAGGGGGCTCGCAGAGTGCTTTTGACAAAAGGGACGGGTGTGACCCTGGGTGCGGCGGCTTTTCGGGAAGGAAAGCTGCACACCATTCTGTTGCCTGACGGAAAGGGCGGGGAGGGTGCCTTCCTTTTTGCCCTGCTGCCGGATAACGTGCTTCTGGTTGATGCAAGAATGTGCCCGGGGAAAGAACTGCCGTTCAGTGCAGAGTACGGTATAGGAAGATTCCTGACCTTGGCGGAAAGCTGGAAGCCTAAGAAAATCTTCCTTTGTACAAACGATGAGAGTCTGACGGATATTCCCGCTAATTTGCCCGTTACGGTAAATCCCTCTTTGGAGCAGATTTATCATTTGCGGCAGACGCTGCGGGCGTGCACGGGCATTTATCTGAAGGATAAAACGGATATTTTTGAGAACTTGGACGAAAATTGTGCAAAGTGAAAGGAGAAGAGATATGCGTATAGTCGATATCATCACCAAAAAGGAAGCGGGAGAAGAACTGACTCGTGAAGAACTGGAGACTATGGTTCTCGGGTATGTGGACGGAAAGGTACCCGACTACCAGGAAGCGGCCTTCCTTATGGCGGTGCTCTTTCAGGGTATGACGGATAAAGAGACGGCTACGCTGACGGACATCATGATGCACAGCGGCGATGTAGCCGATCTTTCCAGCCTACCTGGGGTGAAGGTGGACAAGCACTCCACCGGCGGCGTAGGCGATACCACCACCTTGATTTTGGCACCTTTGGTGGCGGCCTGCGGCGGCACTGTAGCTAAAATGAGCGGACGGGGGTTGGGACACACCGGCGGCACATTGGATAAGCTGGAGTCCATTCCCGGGGTCAACGTGGAACAGCCTCTTCCCAGGTTCCTTGAGATTGTAAAAGAATTGGGTGTGGCCGTCATCGGACAGAGCGGAGACCTTGTGCCTGCAGATAAAAAATTGTATGCTTTGCGGGACGTGACCGGAACCATCGGCAGCATTCCGCTGATTGCCTCCAGCATTATGAGCAAAAAGCTGGCGGCGGGCACCGATGCCATTGTGCTGGATGTGAAAACCGGATCCGGGGCCTTTATGCGCACCGTGGAGGAGGCACGGAAGCTGGCAAGTCTTATGGTTCAAATCGGCAAGCATTTGGGAAGAAAGTGCGTGGCCATTATCACCGATATGAACCAGCCTTTGGGTCTGGCGGTGGGCAATGCGCTGGAAGTAAAGGATGCTGTGGAGGCCCTTTCCGGAATGCTGCCCGAAACGGATCCCCTTATGGAAGTGTCCATGCTGTTGGGCGCCAATATGCTTATGCTCAGCGGTCTTGCGGAAAATGAACAGGAGGCAAAAGCAAAGCTGCTGGAGGCCATTTATTCCGGGGCAGGCTTGAAGAAGCTTCAGGATATGGTGGCGGCCATGGGCGGAGATGCTTCTTATATCGATCCTGTCCGCATTCACCAATTGTGTGCCGTTAAAAAGCAGATTCCCTTGTATCCAAGGGAAGAAGGGTATCTTTGCGCCATGGAAGCGGTGAAAATCGGCATGGCCTCTCAGATGCTGGGCGCAGGACGGGCGAAGAAGGAGGATGCCATCGATCCTGCCGTCGGTTTGATTATGCACAAGCGGGTGGGAGACAGGCTTACCAAGAAGGAGCCCTTCTGCACCTTGTATGTAAACGATGAGACTCGCCTGGAGGAGGCGGTAGAGACCATGTATGCGGCCTTGCAGGTCAGCGAAGAAAAGCCTCCCAAGGCTCCCCTTGTATACGACGTGATTTGCGGATAAAAAAGTAAAGGAGTTTTCATGTCCCCCTTCATTCTTATTGACGGCAACAGCCTGATGTTCAGGGCTTACTATGCTATGAGTGCCCCTATGACCAGCAAGGACGGCACGCCTACGGGAGCGGTCTATGGCTTTTTGAGCATGCTCTTTAAGCTTCTGGAAAGGGAACCTACCCACATTGCCGTGGCCTTTGACCGGCGGGAACCGACCTTTCGGCATGAAAAATATGACGCCTATAAGGCCGGCCGCAAGCCTACTCCTGCCGATTTGCTGGAGCAGATGCCGATTCTGCGGCAGATTCTAAGGGAAATGGGCATAAAAGAGCTGGACTGCGTAGGGTTTGAAGCTGACGATATTCTGGGAACGCTGTCCCGCAAGGCCATGAAAAAGGGCATGGAGGTCTTGATTGTCACGGGAGACAGGGACGCTTTGCAACTGACCACCGATACCGTGCACGTGCTTTTGACAAAGCGGGGCATTACGGATACTGTAGAGTATACCCCGGCTCTTTTGCAGGAGAGCTATGGCTTGACTGCAGATCATATGCGGGACTTGAAGGCGCTGATGGGAGACTCTTCCGACAATATTCCCGGAATCCCCGGGGTGGGAGAGAAGACCGCTTTAAAATTGCTGGGAGAA
>CAYUHW010000025.1:0-10897 GCA_964444605.1 uncultured Christensenella sp.
GCATGGTGTCATAGATGGCCATGCCGGCGCTGACGGATCCTCCGGGGCTGTTGATGTACAGAAAGATGTCCTTGTCCGGATCCTCTGCTTCCAAAAACAGCATCTGGGCAATAATGGAGTTGGCTACATCGTCGTTGACTTCGCCGCCCAGAAAAATAATCCGATCCTTCAAAAGCCGGGAATAGATGTCGTAGGTGCGCTCGCCCCGGCCGCTCTGCTCCACCACATAGGGAATGAGGTTCATGGTATCCTCCTTATTCTATGCATTTGGGCGGGAATAGCCCCGCTTCCATGCCTGATGTCCCGACGCCTCCCGGGGTATCTCCCTTTGGAGGCATCGGGTGATATGTATTATTCCGAAGCCCGGGGCCTTACGCCGCCCCCGGTGAACTTACTCCTGCACCTCTTCGGCTTCTTCCTTCTTTTCTTCCTCGGCGGGAGCGTCCACGCGGACGGCATTGTCGCTGAGGAGGTTGATGACCTTCTCCACGCAGGCACGGTCGGCAAAGTAAGCCCGATCGTCCTCGGAGAGGTTCTTCTCCAGGTCTTCCTTGGTCATGCCGTTCTGAGAAGCGTAGCTCTCAATCTGAGCATCGATCTCCTCGTCGGAAGCGGTGATGCCTTCGGCGTTCTTGATAGCCTCGATGGCCAGATCGATGCGGCAGCGCATCTTGGCTTCGGGCTTATACATTTCCTTGAGCTTATCCATATCGGTGCCCACAATCTGCATGTACTGCTCCATGGAGATGCCACTGCCGGCCAGACGGTAGGCCATATCCTGGAGCATGGCCTGTACCTGACGGTCTACCATGCACTCGGGAATCTCGCACTCCATATTGTCGGCAGCCTTGGTGAGAAGCTCGTTCTCCTCGGCAACCTTGACGGACTGCTCTCTCTGCTTGAGAAGCTCTTCCTTTTTGTTCTGCTTCCACTCGTCCACGGTGTCGAACTCGCTGATGTCCTTAATGAACTCGTCGTCCAGCTCGGGAATCTCCTTAACCTGCACGGCCTTTACCTTGCAGGCAAAAACGGCATCCTTGCCGGCCAGCTCGGCGGCATGGTACTGCTCGGGGAAGGTGACCTTAACGTCTCTGTCTTCGCCGGCGCAAATGCCGATAAGCTGCTCTTCAAAGCCGGGGATGAAGGTGCCGGAACCCAGCTCCAAAGTCTGATCCTCAGCGGTGCCGCCCTCAAAGGCCACGCCGTCTACGGTGCCGGCATAGTCCAGCAGTACCCGGTCATGATCGGCGGCGGGACGCTCTACGTCCACGAAGCGGGCCTGAGACTCCTGCTCGCTCTTGAGCGCCATCTCCACTTCCTCGTCCGTAACAGTATACGCCTGACGGGGAATCTCTATACCCTTGTACTGACCCAAGGTGACGCTGGGACGAAGCTGTACCTCGGCTACATACACGATACCTGCTTCTTCGCTGATCTCGGTGATGTCCACGGAAGGACGATCCACGGGCTGCAGGTTGTGCTCCTTAATGGCGGCATCATAGGGTTCCGCCCAGCAAAGATCGAAAGCGGCATCATAGAATACCATGGGGCCGTAGTTGCTCTCGATCATCCGACGGGGGGCCTTGCCCTTGCGGAAGCCGGGAACGGGATACTTGGCACCGTTTTTATGGTAAGCGGTCTCCAGAGCGGCCTTGAAGGCCTCAGGGGAAACGGTAATGGTCAGCTTTGCAATATCGTGCTCCAACTTTTCGTACTGTGACATGATGTTCCATCCTCCTAAGCATTGTGATGCATAATTTCACAGGTTGATATTTTATCATCTTCCGCACCCAAATGCAAGGGGGCTTTTTCACTCGCCTCCCTATTTTGCATGGTTTTTCCACTTCCGTCACCATGAGGACATAATTTGCAGGTGAACTTATTGCAACATCTCCCCTATGCGCTTGATTCTCCGGCCCATTCGTGTTACTATACATATAAGTAGAAGTATACGCTCCCCCATGGGGATTTTGTAAGTTTGTAAGGAGCAAGTATGGAGAAAAAAGTTCTTGGGCCCGGTTCCCTCTGTCTGATTGTCAACCCTACCGCCGGCAGCGGCAAAGCCATGGATGTGCTGAAAGAGGTGCAGAGCCTGCTGGAAAAAGCGGAGGTTTCCTACACCCTGTGGGAAACCCAATACCCGGGTCACGGCACGGAGCTTGCCAAGAAGGCGGCTTTGGAAGGCTTTGACACCGTGTGCGCTTTGGGCGGGGACGGCACCGTTCGGGAGATTGCTCTGGGGCTGCTGGGAACCGCGTGCACCTTAGCCATCATTCCCTGCGGCACGGGGAACGACTTTGTCCGTCCCCTGGAGATTCCCAAGGACCCTGCCGGTGCGGTGGACACCCTGCTGCTGGGGAAGCGGCTTATTGTGGACTGCGGCCGTGCCAACAATCTTCTGTATGTAAACGTAGCCGGCTTCGGCTTTGACGTGGATGTACTGGACTCCGTGGAGCTGTTCAAAGGCAAGACCAAGAACGGCCGGTTGGCCTATTTAAAGGGCTTGTTCCATGCTTTAAAGGGCTTCCGTCTGCGCAAGGTAACCTATTCCATTGACGGCGGAGCGGAGACGTCCTGCGACTGCCTGCTCATCGCCGCCTCCAACGGCACCCATTTCGGCGGCGGGCTGGGCATTGCCCCGGAAGCGGATCCCGCCGACGGACTGCTGGACTTCTGCATCATCGGCAACGTGCGCAACATCTGGGATGTATGCGTGCTGCTGCCCGCCTTCCTGCGGGGCACCTTCTTGAAACTGACCAAGTATGTAACCTATTGCCGCGGCAAGGTTCTTACCGCCCGCTGCGAGCCCGCCTCCCGCATTCAGGTGGACGGAGAGCGGCTTCCCGGCACCCCCGTAACCTTCGCCCTTGCGGAGGAAAAACTGCGGGTGCTGGTGCCCTCATGGCGCAAAGAGAAGGTACGGGCATGAAAACACGGATCAACTATGTGCGCCTGATTCTGGTTGGCGGCTTCGGTATTGTCCTCATCGGCGGCGCCTTCGCCCTTTTGTATCTGCTTTTCGGAAGCAAGGACGACGGGCTGACCTATGAGAAGGTGAACATAGAAGCCGGGCAGGAGTACTCCGTTTCCGGCGGCTATCTCAACTACGCCACGGACTCCTCCCTCATTCAGTACAATCTGGACACCGGACGCATTACGGAAACCTCCCTGTCCGCCCCCGTTGACGGCTTTGACGTTTCCTCCTCCATGACGGCGGTATACGCCGACTCCGCCTTCCAGCTAAAGAATTATGAGGTGCTGAACCTGTCCGGCACCATCCGCTCCGTGTCCTGCGGCACCCACTACTGCGCCGTACTGCGCACCAGTCAGACCAGCGGCATAGACAGCATCGTCATCTTCAACGCTTCCGGAGACGCCGTAGGCAACCCCATTGACTTTACGGACACCAAGGTGGTCAGCTTCGGCTTTGATACCTCCGGAGAGCGGGAAACCCTGTGGGTCATCACCGTCAACACCGAGGCTTCCCTCCCCGTGACCACCATCCGCCTGTACGATTACAACAACGGCGGCACCATGAGCTACTACCCCACCTTCTACGATCAGAGCATTGAGAAGCTGGCCTTTACGGATGACTCCGTGTTCCTCATCGGCACCCAGGACATCATCCGCTACTCCCAGGGGGGCAGCAGAGAGCAGTACCGCATCAAGATTTATGGCAAAGAGGTGCTGGACTACCGCCAGAGCGGCGACTACGTATACTTTTTGCTCAAGCCCCGAGGGGAAAGCAGTTCCCACACCCTGTACGTTATGGCGCTGTCGGAAAGCGACACCTCCAACGCCACCTCCATGACCCTGTATGTAGGGGAAGAGGTGGTGCAGGCCTATCTGGCAGGCAGCGGCGTACGCATCGTTACCGACGGCCGTTTTTTGAGCTATACCTTTGCCGGAAGACGGAGTAAGGATTTGGAGCTGGAGCATCCTGCCTCCACAGCCATTGCCCTGGACACCAGCCGTTTTTTGCTGGTCAGCGGCACGGACTGCTACATCTGCACGGATACCTAAGGCTTCCGTCTTCCAACTTTTATTCGCCTTCTTTATATAGAAAGGAGAGACCTGCCCCTTGATTGACTTTATCATCCTGCTGATTCTGGCCTTGTGCATTCTGGCCGGGTATTATAGAGGCGTGCTGTATTCCGCCATCAGTTTGGGGCTGACGGTGCTTTCCTTCCTGCTGGCGCTTTTTTGCTGTCCCCTGCTCTCCCACAATGTTCAAAAGCAGGAGACCCTCTATGATATGATGCTCTACTACTTTGAGGGCTATGAATATATCAACGAGACCTCCGTGGAGCTTGTCCACGTCCCCTCCTCCCAGTTGGACGAGGAGACTTTGTCCACGGTCATCCGCAACGCCGACATGCCCCGTCCCTTTGACAGGGCGGTGGAGAAAAATATCCGCAAGCAGGCCTATGCCGCCAAGGAAATCTATACTCTGGGAGATTATTTTAACCAGACCATTGTAGACGTGGTGCTGAATGTTCTCTCCCTGCTTTTGCTGTTTGCACTGTTCAGAATGCTTCTGGGCTTCGTCCTTCGCCTCATAGACTATGGAAAGGAGGGCCTGCCCGTACTGCGGCAGTTAGATATTCCCTTCTCCTGCGGCATCGGCTTGCTCCACGGCATTCTGCTGGTGTTTATCTTCTTTATGCTCTGCCCCCTGATGCTGGTGGTCGTTCCCCGCATCTATACCTTCTTGGAAAACTCCCCCCTGGGTATGTTCTTCTACAAGGCCAACCTGCTTTTGTACCTGGTACCCACCGTCTGACTTTGTTTCTCCGGCCGCCGTATGCCTTCGGGCATGAGGGACAGCGGCCGAAAAATACACATCGGAGGTCTTTTCTATGGAATTTTTGCAGTCTGACCGCATGAACGGCGTCTCCGGCTCCATCATCCGAGAGTTGTTCAAGCTCACCGCCGCCCCGGACATGATCAGCTTCGCCGGCGGCAACCCCTCCCCCGATGCCTTCCCCACCAAGGAGATTGCGGACATTGCCTATGCCGCCCTTTCCCAGCGGGGGGTATCCATGCTCCAGTACGGCATCACCGAAGGTTTCCCGCCCCTGCGGGAAACGGTGAAGGCATATCTGAAGCAAAAGTACGGCTTCCCCCGGGAAGAGGATGACACCCTCATCGTTTCCGGCGGCCAGCAGTGCGCAGATTTAACCGCCAAGATTCTTCTCAACGAAGGAGACGGTGTCATCTGCGAGGAGCTGAGCTTTGTGGGCGTGCTGAACACCCTGCGCTCCTACGGCGCCAAGCTCACCGGCGTACCCATGGAACCCGACGGCATGAATCTGGAAGCCCTGGAAAAGGCCATTCAGACCACCCCTCGGGCAAAACTGATCTACATCATCCCCAACTTCCAAAACCCCACGGGCTTCACTACCTCTTGGGAAAAGCGCAAGGCCATCTACGAGTTGGCTAAGAAGTACGGTCTCTTCATTCTGGAGGACGATCCCTACGGTGAGCTTCGCTTTGCAGGGGATCCCATCCCCCCCATCAAGAGTCTGGACACAGAGGGCATCGTCATCCACGCCGGCAGCTTCAGCAAGACCATGGCCCCCGCTTTCCGACTGGGCTTTATTACCGCCAACAAAGCCCTCACCGCCCGTTTGACCGTGGCCAAGCAGTGTACGGACGTCCACTCTGCCACCCTCTTTCAGGAAATCTGCTACCGCTATATGACCGAGCACGACTATGCCGGGCACATTGCCGAGGTTAGCAAGCTCTACGGGGAAAAGTGCGAGTGCATGCTGTCCAACATGGAAAAATACTTCCACCCCGCCGTCCGCTTCAACCGTCCTCAAGGCGGCCTTTTCGTCACCGCTTTCCTTCCCGAAGGCATGGATGCCTACCCCTTTGTGCAGGAGGGCATCCGCCGCAAGGTGGCCTGTGTTCCCGGGGTGGCCTTTGTTATGGATCCTTCTCAGCCCTCCAACGCCTTCCGCATGAACTACTCCATGCCTTCCATGGAGCAAATCGAAAAGGGCATCCGCACTTTGGGCGCCCTGACCTACAAGATTCTGGATGCATAATGCACCTGAATTTTTCGCAATACAGACAAAGGGACGGAAACCCGTCCCTTTGTCTTCTGTCCCCCTCTTATATGGGAATGGGCTCCCCTTAAGTCGGAAAAATTGCGGCAAATCCAAAGTTAGCCCTTGACAGAATCGGGTCTCTTTCTTATAATGGGAATGTTGAGTGTGCCAATGTAGCTCAGTTGGTAGAGCAGCTGATTCGTAATCAGCAGGTCAGGGGTCCGAGTCCCCTCATTGGCTCCATTTTTTATTTCGGGGTGTAGCGCAGTTTGGTAGCGCGTTTGGTTCGGGACCAAAAGGTCGTGGGTTCAAATCCCGTCACCCCGACCAAAAAATACCAGTCCATCGGGCTGGTATTTTTTTGGTTTTGCAGTTGAAGGGATTTGAAACCCCGTGATAAAAGCCCCGGTGGGGCTTTTATAGGGGTATGGGTAGCTTTGCCGAGAGACTGCGCAGTGCAAAGCACAAGCAGGCCGATGGCAAAGCGTAAAATCCCGTCACCCCGACCAACTAAAAGACCCATCCATCGGATGGATTTTTTAGTTGCAAAGGAATAGAGGGATTTGAAGGAACTGCGAAGCAGTTCGACCCGGCCCGAAGGGCAAAAATGCGCCTGTGACGCATTTTTAGGGTCATGTTTCCTTCCGAAATGCGCAGCGTTTCGGCCTCAGCCCAGGGGTAGCTTTGCCGAGAGTCTGCGCAGTGCAAAGCACAAGCAGACCGAAGACAAAGCGTAAAATCCCGTCACCCCGTCCAGTATTTGGTTTGTGACAGTAACGCCTGGTTACTTCTCCCCTTTTGAGGCGGGAGGTTGGCGGCAGGCCTGTACGAAATCATCAAAGATAGCCTGCTGAAGTTCATTGCGGCGGCTCATGTGTTCCGGATGCCATTGGACGGCCACGCAGAAGGGATACTCCTTCAATTCAATGGCCTCGGTAAAGCCGTCCTCGCTGACGGCGGCGCACAACAGATTTTCTCCCAGACGGTCTGCGGCCTGATGATGGAGGCTGTTGACCACGGTCTTTTCCCCCAGAAGGCGGCAGAGGCGGGAGTCGGGGGTCAGACTTACTTCATGCTCCCCTTTTGCACGTGTAGTAAAGCGGGAATGACGGCAGCGCTGGGTATCGGCAATGTCTTGAAAAAGCGTGCCTCCAAAGCACACGTTCATAATCTGCATGCCGCGGCAGATGCCCAGTATGGGCTTGCCTTCATCCAGCATGCGGTGCAGAAGCACAGGCTCTGCGGCATCTCTGAGGGCATTGGGCTTGCCGCACTTTTCCGTAGGCGTTTGTCCGTAAAGTTCGGGAGCCACGTCCGCGCCGCCGGGCAGCAACAGTCCATCGCAGGCAGCCGCTTCTTCCGCCGCCCTCTCTATGTCCGTAAGCTCAATCCAGCGCACATGGGCTCCTGCACGGCGAAGGCTGGCAACATACTTGCTCTTCATATACTTGCGAAACAGATCATGTCCCATCTGGGGCATGGCAATAACGGGATGGGTGGTTTCCGACATGAATGCAATCCTCCTCTTTTGTTTAGAATCTTAACAAAAACTATTGACATTGTCAAGAAAAAGGATTATTGTTAAGATGCTAAATAAAATTTGGCAAGAAAACCACATAGGAGGAGTTTCCATGGAAAATCCAAGCAAGAAGAAACTTGGCGTAGCAGATCTTGTCTGTTACGGCATCGGCAACTGTATCGGTTCCGGCATCTTTGTGTCTCTTTGCGTCGGCATGGAGAACACAGGACGTTCCATCACCTTGGCAGTTGTTCTGGCCCACATCATTGTGCTGTTCGCCTACGCCTACAAAACCCTCATGGCCGGCATGTTTGCACTGCCCGGCGGTCGGTATGGCCAGTCCGTACTGCTGCAGCCGCCGATTCTCTTCGGTTTCGGTGCCGTCATGCTGGTATTCGGCGGATTTGCATACTCCATGTACGCTCTGTCCGTGGTGGAATATGCGGCCACCGTGTTCCCGGTTTTGATGGAGTACAAAACCATCCTGGCTATCGGCATTGTTACCCTGTTTTTCCTGACTACCTTAATGGGCGCCAAGTTTATGGGCCGCTTCAACCTGATTATGGTGGTAGTGCTCCTCATCTCCCTGTTTGTTTATGTTGCGGCGGGCATTCCCCAGGTAGACTGGACTCTGGTCAACCCCTTCACCGAGGGAAGCTTCTCCGGCGGCGCTTTCGGCTTTATTGTGGCGGCGGCCACCTTGAGCTTTGCCTGTCAGGGTGCTACCTTGCCCATTGACATGACCGGCGACACTCGGGATCCCAAGCGGTCTATGCCCAAATCCATTCTCATCAGCTCTCTGGTGGTGTTGGTATTCTATGTGTTTATCGCCATCGTAACCGCCGGCGTTCTGCCCATGGATCAAGTGGCAGGAAAGAATCTGGGCGTTATTGCCGAGGCCATTTTCCCCCGTCCCGTCTTTGTTCTCTTTATTCTGGGCGGCGCCTGCATGGCCATTGCCACCTCTCTTTACGGCTCTCTGGCCGGTGCGCCTGAGCCTCTGCTGGCCGCTGTAGATGACGGCTGGTTGCCCAAGTTCCTTGGTAAGAAAACCAAGAAGGGCTATCCCTGGGTGATTATGCTTCTTCTGTATGCCATTACCATTCTGCTTCTGTTCTTTGACTTTGGTCTGCAGGAAGTCATCTCTCTGACCATGATCCCCACCATGCTGCTGAACACGGCCAACAATATCCTGTTCCTGCGCCTTGTGAAAAGATATCCCACCGCTTGGAAAAAGAGCTTTTTCCACATGCCCTATTGGCTCACGGTGATTGTGGCGGTGTTTGCGGCTCTGTGCTCTCTGCTCATTACCGTAAGCCTGCTTACCACCTTGACCGGCTCCAAGCAGATTCTGCTGCTGGTCCTTATGGCGGCTCTGGTGGTGTACTGCGTCCTGCGGCTGAAGTCCGGGAAAGTGGATTTGAGCAAGATCGAAACCTTCCGTGCCCAGCTTGAGCAGGAAGCGGAGCAGGAAGAAGACTAAATTTCCGAAAAAGGAGTGCAAGATATGAAATACGATTTTGAAACCATTATCGACCGCTCTCAGTGCGGTTCCAACAAGTGGGCGGAGATGCTCCAGTTGGCTCCCGACCGTGAGCCGGATGTGCTGCCCATGTCCACGGCGGATATGGAGTTTATGACTGCTCCTGAAATCCGTGAGGGGATGAAAGAGTATATCGACAAGACCATTCTGGGCTATACCTCCGCTACCCCCGCTTACTATGGGGCCGTCCTCTCCTGGCAGCATCGGCACTTTGGCTATGAGGGGAAAGCGGAGTGGATTGTAACCACCAGCGGCGTGGTAGAGGCCATTGTCCGTCTGGTGAGCATTCTCACCGACCCCGGAGACGGCGTAATCATCCAGCAGCCCGTCTACTATCCCTTTGCCCTTGCTCCCCGGATTACCGGCCGCAAGCTGGTGGACAATCCTCTGATTCAGCGGGAAAACACCTACGAGATTGACTTTGAAGATTTGGAGCGCAAGGCCGCCGATCCCAAGAACAAGGTGCTTATCTTCTGCAACCCCCACAACCCCGTAGGAAAGGCATGGCGGCGTGAGGAGCTTGAGCGGGTAGTGGACATCTGCGAGCGGAACAACGTGTTCATCATCGACGATGAGATTCACAACGACCTCATTATGCCCGGATACACCCACACGGCACTGCCTACCATCAGCCCCGTTGCCTCCAAGATCTGCGCCTACTGCACGGCTCCCAGCAAAACCTTCAATCTGGCCGGCATGAAGCTGTCCAACATCTTTATTGAGAACGAGGTCATTCGGGGCAAGCTGGCCCTGTCCAAGCTCATGGTGATGGATTTGGGACAGGTGGCCATAAGCTACGAAGCCTGCCGTCTTGCCTATGAAAAGGGCGAAGCATGGCTCAACGAGCTTCTCCATGTGGTGGCGGACAACGCCCAATACATGAAGGAGTTTTTGGCCGCTCACATCCCCGAAGCCAGGTGCTATCCTCTGGAAGCTACCTATCTGCAGTGGGTGGACTTTAGCGCCCTGGAGCTTACCTCCAAGGAACTGCATCAGCTTATGCTGGACGCCCAGTTGTATCTGGATGACGGCCCCATGTTCGGTCCCGAAGGCCGCGGCTTCCAGCGGTTTAACTTGGCACTGCCCCGCAAAGCATTGGTGGCCGGTATGGAGCGGCTGGACAAGGCCTGGAAGGCCCTGAAGGCCCGCCGTGAGGCGGAAGGCGTGCCCCAGCGCACGGTGCTTTCCGCCGGCATGACCATGCCCGATTTCACCTACGATACGCCCGCCGCCCGCAATCTCAGCTTCAAAACCCAGACCCAGGGCAAGCCCACCTTGCTGGTGTTCCACCGCTACGCAAGCTGTGCCTTCTGCTCCATGGCTCTTTCCGAACTGGCTTCTGTAAGCCCCGCCCTCAAAGAGCAGGGCATGGAGGTCAAGGTGGTGCTTCAGTCTGCCCCCGAAAATGTTTGCGCCGAGAACTATCCCTTTGAGGTGATTTGCGACAGCCAGCGTGCCCTGTACGAGCGCTTCAGCGTGTTCCCCGCCGATACCATCTATGCCCTGCCCGGGGATCATCTCCACGAAATTCTGCCTCAGGCAGCCGGCATGCTTTTGGGCGCCGGCCAGCCTACGGAAGGGGATTCGCTCCAGCTTCCCGCCCTGTTCCTCATCGGCGCCGACGGTGTCATCCGCTACGCTCACTATGGGGAAGATCTTTTCGATCTGCCCCTGAAAGAGGCCCTGGCCTGCTGCTAAGCCTCGGCTTACACGAATGCGTTATCCCTCCTTCATGATAGAGCCCCAAGCGCAAAGCCGCCTTATATAAGGCGGCTTTGC
>CAYUHW010000026.1:0-10888 GCA_964444605.1 uncultured Christensenella sp.
CTTCCAACGCCATGGGAGCGTCCACATACAGGCTGAGGAAGAACTTGTGGAATACCAGCAAGAGGGTGCTTGTGCAGACAGAAATCAGGAAGGTGGCGCCGTAGCAGGCAAGCTGCACCCGCTTGATGCGCTTAAACTTCCCCGCTCCGTGGTGCTGGCTGGTAAAGGTGACGGAGGCCTGATAGACGGAATTGGTGGCGGTATAGGCAAAGTTCTCCAGACTTCCTGCGGCGGCGTTGCCGTCGATGATGTCGCTGCCCCCGGGGCAGAGCATGTTGTTAAGCCCTGTAATGGAGGACTGAATGAGCATGTTGCTCAGAGAGAACAGGGCTCCCTGAATCCCCGCAGGCAGGCCGTCCCGGACGATGTTCTGAAGGGCATAGCGGTCAAGGCGCAGTTTTTTCAGCTCCAGGCGGCACCAGCCCTCCTCCTTCATAAGCCTGAGCCCCAGCAAAATGGTGGAGGCCACGTTGGAAATCACCGTAGCCAAGGCCACCCCGTCCACGGACATTCCGAAGCACAAAACGGAGATTAAGTTCAGCACCACGTTCAAAAGCCCCGTGCCTGTCAGCACATACAGAGGGGTGGTGGTGTCTCCCTTGGCGCGGAAGATGGCGATTAAAAAGTTGCTCAGGGCAATGAAGGGGGTGCCCAGGAAGTAGATGCGGGTGTACAGGCAGGCAAGCTCCAGAATGTGCCCCCGATCCCCCAGGGCCGCCAGCACGGGACGGCTGACAGCCAGTCCCACCAGCATGCACAATACTCCCGTCAAGGCGCCTACGATGAGGGAGCTGTGGACGGCACGGGAGGTGCCTTCCTTATCGCCCTTGCCAAGGTTTCTGGCCACCACCACGTTGGTGCCCACGGAAAAGCCCATAAAGATATTGAGAATCAGATTGATGAAGGCGCCCGTAGTGCCGATAGCGCCGATGGCGCCGTCCACCCCGGACATGCCGGCCACGATCATATCCGCCGCATTGTAAAGCATCTGCAGAAGGTTGGTGATCATCAGCGGCAAAGCAAAGCGGAAGACCTTCCCCAGCAGGGGCCCTTCCAGCATGTTTATTTCCTTTCTTTCAAAAAGCTTCATACTGTATATCCTCCTTCCCCGGTTTCAAAGGGTTTTCAACGTTACTTAACTGCGGCAGAAAAACCGCAATGGGAGTAATTATAGGATTTTTTTGGAAAAAGTCAAGACATCGACAATATTTTGGTGTATACTTCTTCACAGAACTATTGTAGCAGAAGCCAAAGAAAAAAGAAACGAAAAATACCGCAAAAATCAAAAAATAGGGCTTGCATTTTGAGAGCGTCTGGGTTATAATGTCATGGTTCGTGATTAGAATAATACAAACAGGGGGTAAATGCTGTGGCAAACATCAAATCTGCGATTAAGCGTGCAGGCACCAACCGGAAAGAGAATCTCCGCAACCGCGAAGACCGTTCCGTTGTGAAGACCGCATTGCGCCGCTATGACGAAGCTCTGCAGGCTGACGATAAGGAAGCCGCCGAAGCCGCCTACACCAAGGCCGTCAAAGTGGTAGATCAGGCAGCAGCCAAGGGCATCATTCACAAGAATGCTGCCAACCACAAGAAGGCTCAGCTGGCTGTTAAGCGTGCATCCGCCAACTAACCCTATCTGCATAGATAGCAAGCCCTCTTCCCTTTTGGGACAGGAGGGCTGTTTTTATAATTTCGGGAGGTAACCCTTATGTCCATGGATGGCTTGAGTCTGGGACTCATGGTAAGGGAGCTGGCTCCCCTGCAGGGCAGCCGAATCGACCGGGTGCAGCAGCCGGATAAGGACTCCGTCATTCTGTCCTGTCACGGCGCTTCCTGCGGGCGGGTTCGGCTTCTGTTGCATATACACAACGAGCTGGGACGCATCCAGCTTGTGGAGGAGGCGCCGGAAAACCCGGCCGCCGCCCCTGCTTTCTGCATGCTTCTGCGCAAGCGGCTCATTGGAAGCAGGCTTGTGTCCATAGAACAGGCGGGACTGGACCGTGTGGTGCGGTTCACCTTTTCCGGGCGGGATGAGTTCATGGACGAAAGCGCCTGCACGCTGGTGGCTGAGCTTATGGGGCGCCACGGGAATCTTTTCCTTTTAGATAAAGACGAAAAGATTTTGGACTGCCTGCGCCACATCGGCCTGGGCAGTGATGCCGCCCGTTTGTCCCTGCCCAACGTACTCTACGAGGCGCCGCCCACGCAGGAAAAGCTCCACCCGCTGACCGCCTCCCCCGAGGCATTTGCAGGCATCACCACCCCCGCCCAGCTTATGGACCGCTTTGCCGGCGTCAGCCGTCAGGTGTCCCGCCTTCTCTTTGAAGGGCTGGAGGGAGAACCCGCTTCCTATTTATACGCCTTTTTCCACGGTCTCGGGGAGGGACGCTTCTCCCCCTGCATCGTTCCCGGCATAGGCCCCATGGCCTTTATTCCCCCCTCCCGTCCCGACGCCGTCCCCTACCCCACCCTGTCTCAGGCACTGACCGCCCATTATCGGGAGCAGGATTTGCGTATGCGCATGGGACGCATGACGGGGGAACTGCGCACCCTGCTGGAGCGGCACCACGGCCGCACCCTCCGCAAGCTGGAGGCCTTCCGTCAGGAGCTGGGGAACGAGGAGCAGGAAGCCCGCTTCCGCCTGTACGGACAGCTTTTGACCGGGTACCGGGGGACTTTGCCCCGCGGGGCGCAGTTTGTCATGGCGGACAATTATTATGTGTATCCCCCCGAAAAGGTACAGGTGCCCCTGCAGGCAGATTTGTCTCTGCGGGAGAACGCCGCCAGATATTTTAAGAAGTACCAAAAATGCAAGGCCGGCCGTGAGTACGCCGCCGGGCAGATCGAACCCCTGGAGAAGGAGCTTGCCTATTTGGAGAGCCAGCTTTTGTCTTTGTCCCTGTGCGAAAATGCCAAGGAAGCGGAGGAAATCCGTCAGGAGCTCATTGCCCAGAAGTACATCCGCCCGCCTCAGGGGAAAAAAGCCCCCAAAGCACAGGGGAAGTCCCAGCCCATGGAGTTTGTCTCCTCGGAAGGGATAAGCATTCTGGTGGGGAAGAACAATCGGCAAAACGACGAGCTCACCCGCACGGCGCCCCCCAACGCCCTGTGGCTCCACGCCAAGGACATGGCAGGCTCCCACGTAATCGTCATGAGCGAAGGCATGCCTTCGGAGCAGACTCTTGGGGAGGCCGCCGCTCTGGCCGCTTACTTCAGCAAGGGACGCACGGGAAGCAAGGTGCCCGTGGATTACGTTTTGCGGCGGTATGTGAAAAAGCCCTCGGGCAGTGCCCCCGGGTTTGTAATCTTCACCAACCAGCGGACGCTGATGGCCGTGCCCGACGGGGAACTGGCGGGAAGGCTGAGAAAGAAGTAACTTTTTTATAACCGTCTCTGCTCACGCAAGAGCGATTTTCCTACAGCAGGCCCAGCCGCCTCCAATACAAGATTTTCAATCAGGAGATTTTTATGAAACTGCTTATTGCATCCAACAACGCCCACAAGGTGCAGGAAATCAAAGCCATCCTCAAGGATTTCTTTGACGAAATGGTCACCTTGAAGGAGGCCGGTCTTTCCATCGACGTGGTGGAGGACGGAGACACCTTCGAGAAGAACGCCGCCAAGAAGGCCCTGGAAGTGCTGGAAGCCAGCGGCTTTGACGCCGCTCTGGCCGATGACTCCGGTCTGTGCGTAGACGCCCTCCATGGGGCGCCCGGGGTCCACTCCGCCCGCTACGCAGGAGGCGAAGGCCATGACGATAAGGCCAACAACCGCAAGCTCATGGAGGACATGGCCAACGTATCCGAAGAACAGCGCACCTGCCGCTTTGTCACCTGCGTGGCCTTGGCACGGAAGAACCGCCCCGTCCTCTGCTGCCGGGGAGAGGTGGAAGGACGGCTCTTGACCGCCCCTGCAGGGGAAAACGGCTTTGGGTACGACCCTTACTTCTTCTATCCCCCCCTTGGGAAGACCTTTGCCCAGCTTACCTCTGAGGAGAAGAACAGCGTCAGCCACCGCCGCAACGCCCTGATTCACCTGTGCGAAGTGCTGGAGGGGGAAGACAACCACGAGATTCTCCACGACGCACTGAAGCTATTCTCATGAGAATCGGCGTTTTTTCCGACACCCACGGGGATTTGCGCCCTCTGTTTTCCCTGCGGGAGAAGCTGGGGGAGCTGGATGCCGTCTTCCACTGCGGAGACTTTGCGGAGGAGGCGCGGGACATCGGCGCCTTTTTCCACTGCCCCTACTATGCCGTGCGGGGAAACTGCGATTACTACAGCAGCGAACCTTTGGAAAAGCTGGTAACGCTGGGAGGCAAGACCTTCCTCCTTCTCCACGGCCACACCTGCATGGGGGAAATGTCTCTTGCCTACAAGGGGCAGATGGCGCACGCCGACGCCGTCCTCTTCGGCCACTCCCACGTTCCCTACGAATATTGGCACAACGGGATTCTGCTTTTGAACCCGGGCTCCCTGTCAAGACCCCGGGCTTTGTCCAAGGCCGGGTGCGTGCTTTTGACCATTGAAGACGGAGACATCCAAACCCAAAGGCTGGAGGTATAAAAATCCCAGGTTTTGGGGATTTCCTTTTCCCTCCCCTTTTTTGGTCACAAAAAATTCATTTACATTTCGCAACTCCTCCGCCTTTTCACCCTCCTTATCGGTTGACAGGAGGGGTCTGAGGCGGTACACTGAACTTATTTCATCCTGGGAGGAACTCCATGCTTCGGAAGCTTTCCGTTTTCTTTTTGACCCTGCTATTCTGTCTGTGCGCCCTTGTCCCTCAAGGAGAGGTGCGGGCGGACAGCTTTGATATGACCACCATACGGGAGCGGTATGCCATTGTGGTAGATGCTTCCGATCCCTCCACGGCTCTGTACGGCTTGGAGAAAAACGCCGACGTCCAGTGCGCCACGGGCAGCACCATTAAGATTCTCACCTGCATTCTGGCCTTGGAAAAGGGGAATCTGGAGGATCTGGTCACCATCAGCGAAAGCGCCGTGGACTTCTCCAAATACAATTCCCTTATGGGCATTGCTCAGGGGGAGCAGTGGACCTTGAAGGATCTTCTCTACGGCCTTATGCTGCCTTCGGGGAACGATGCCGCCGTGGCCATTGCCCAGCACATTTCCGGCTCCACCTCCTCCTTCGCCGCCTTGATGAACGAGAAAGCTGCCGAAATCGGCATGACCAACTCCCATTTTATCACCGTCCACGGCAAGGATAAGGAAGGGCACTACTCCACTGCCCGGGATATGGCCAAGCTCACGGCCTACGCCCTGCAGAATGAAACCTTCCGCCAGATTGTTTCCACCACCACCTATACCTGCACCGACGCTTCCGGCAGCCACAGCATCACGTTGACCAACAGCGACCGTCTGCTGGTGGATGCCGTGTCCAGCGACGGTTCCTTTACCCCCAAGAGCCTGCTGTACCCCGACGCCATCGGCGTAAAGACCGGAGACACCAACGCCGCAGGCAAGTGCTTCGTCGGCGCCGCCACCAGAGGAGGCACCACCCTTATCGCCGTACTGCTGGGGGGCACCTTGGACGATCCGGAGTATCTGGCCAACTCCATGAATATGAAGGAAAAGGCCAAGGATCCCTACAATGCCCAGCGCTTTGAGGACGCCATCGCCCTGTTTGACTATGCCTTCAAGCAGATGTCCGTACTCATTACCGTCCAGGATCTCATCAACGCCGGCATGCCCGTGTCCTTTTCCGTGCAGGTGCAGAACTACGCCTCCGACGATGCAAACGCCGGGCAGATTACCGCCTCGGCCAAACTGGACACCGCCGCACAGCTTCAGCTTATGAAGCCCTTCTATGAGTCCCTTATGGACAACCTTACCGCCGTAGCCCAGCCCCGCATCGGCACCATTGCCGCCCCCGTCAGCGAGGGAGACGTGGTGGGCACGGTGGAATACACCCTGGACGGCACCGTACTCTTTACCTCCAACCTGTATGCCGACCGCAGCGTCAAGGAGGGCATTCTCTCCACCCAGCCCTCGGACAACGGCTTCGGCTCGGGAAATACCTCCAGCCTCATCGGCACCACCTCCACCCTGGACGGCTCCGGGGAAAAGAGCGGCGTGGGCCTTGGCACCATTCTTCTGTATGTGCTCATCGGACTGATTGTCTTTGCCTTGGCCGCCTTTATCACCCTGATTATCATCGCCCGTGTGCGCCGTGAAAAGCGCCGTCGGGAGAAAGCCGCCCGCCGCCGCCGTCAGCAGCAGCGTCTGCGTCAACAGCGGGAGCGGGAACGGGAGGAACTGTGAGTCCCTTGAAAAAACTGCATATGCGCCGTCCGGGTGCCTTTTTGGCCGCCCTGACGGCTTTTCTTTGCCTGATTTGCCCTCTTTCCCCTGTTTTTGCAGAAGAGGAGCGCCCGGATTTGGAGATTTTCCCCGAGTCCTCCGTTCTTCTTTGCCGCAGCGACAGCCCGGAGATCCCCGTGGATGGGCTGGAGAAAGCTCCCGATGAAACCGCCTACCCCGCCAGCATCACCAAGGTGCTCACGGCTTTGGTGGCCTTGGAGCAGGGGGATTTAGAGGATCTGGTGACCATCTCCGCTCACACCGTAGACTTAAGCCGTGTAAACAGCAAGATTGGCGTCAAGGAGGGAGAGGTATACACCCTGCAGGATCTGCTTTACGGCATGCTGCTGCCCTCCGGATGCGACGCCGCCAGAGCCATTGCCGAGCATATGGGCGGCAGTGAAGAGGCCTTTGCCCAATTAATGAATGAGAAGGCTTCTGCCTTAGGCATGGTCAATTCTCACTTTTCCAATGCCAGCGGCCTTCACGATGAAAACCAGTACACCACCGCACGGGATCTTGCCCGTCTTGGAGCGGCGGCGGCAGAAAACGAGTCCCTGTGCGAAATCCTCCAGACCTCTTCCTATGAGATTCGGGAGCAGACCACTGGGCGCATTATCACCGTGCGCAACATCAACCGCCTGATTACCGACCCCAAGCCCTCGGAAGAGTATGAAAAGGTCACCGCCCTGTACCCTTGGTGCATCGGCGGCAAGACGGGAAGCACCAACGCCTCGGGACGCACCTATATGGCCATGGCGAGAAAAAACGGCATCACCCTTATCTGCGTGCTGCTAGGGGACAAGGTGCCCACCAAGGGCCTCACGGATCGTGCCTACGACGAGGTGCAGGCCAACCGCTTTTTGGAGGCCGTGTCCCTCTTTGAATACGGCTTTGCCCATCTTATGCCGGAGGTATCCATATCGGACCTTGTCAGCCGGGGACTGGCCGCCCGGTTTACCGCTGAGGTTCAGGATGGGGACAGCACCCGCATACTGACCTGCGTCCCCCCTGACCGAAGGGAATAGGCTCTACCCCCTCCCCCGTGCCGCCTTCGAGACCCCTGAAGCCATCGTTGCTCAGGTGGAGCAATACGTTCTGACTGCCCCGGTGCAGGAGGGAGAGCAGGTGGGCAGTGTATCCTATTATTATGGAGAGATGCTGCTCTTTACCCTGCCTCTGCTGGCAGAAACCAGCCTGCTCCCCACCCCCGCTTCCTCCCCTGTCCCCGAGATTCGGGTGGAAGCCTCCTCTGCCCTGCCCGTCTCCCCTGCTCCCTCTCCCCTTTCTCAAGACACGGCGCAAAAGTCTGCAGGTTCCCTCCTTGTCTGGATGCCGCTGGTGCTTTTGCTTCTTGGCACGGGAATATACATCCTGGCGGCAGGACGCAGAAAAAGCGTTCATCTAAAAAAGAAATAACGGTGAAGAATCATTGAAAAGATAGATTGGAAAACCGCATAAAATCGTGCTACTCTATGAAAAGCGGTTTTTCCGCAAAAAATAATTTTGGAGTGAAAAAAATGAAGAAGTTTATTGCCGTTCTGCTTACGCTGGTCATGGCTTTTGCTCTGGTAGCCTGCGCCGCTCCTGCCGAGCAGGGAAGCGAAGAGAGCTTCCAGTCCCAGATTCTGTTCTGCGGCTCCACCTCTCTGTATCCCATTATCTCCTCTCTGGCCTCCTCCTTCACCGAAGGATATGTGACCTGGGATAAGGTAAACGCCGAGTTCCCCGCCAACAACATCTCCGTGTACGTGGCCCCCGGCGGCTCCGGCGTAGGCGTTAAGGCCGCCATCGACGGCACCGCCGACTTCGGCATGCTGGCCCGCGACATTAAGGATTCCGAAGTGGAGTCTCTGGGCGAAAACTATCAGGCCTTCGTAGTGGCCAAGGATGCCCTCACCGTGTCCGTCAACGCTGAGAACCCCATCTGCGCCCTCACCGATTCCATGGACACCGACACCATCCGCAAGATTTTCGCCGGTGAAATCGCCACTTGGAATGAGGTAGACGCTTCCCTGCCTGCCGAGGCCATCAACGTATATATCCGCGACCTCTCCGGCGGCGCTTACGAAGTGTTCCAGAAGACCGTCATGGGCGACAGCGAAGTCACCGCTTCCGCCACCCAGTCCGCTTCCATGACCGAGCTGGCCACCAACATTGCCGGGGATCCCTGGGGCATCGGCTATGCCGGCTTCGGCGCCTACAACAAGGCCAATGCCGAAAAGCAGGTTCTCTTTGCCATGAAGGTGGACGGCGTAGAAGCCACCGAGGAGAACATCATCAGCGGCGTGTATACCATTCAGCGTCCCGTTATGTTCGTCACCGGCAAGGCCGTCTCCCCCGCCTCTCAGGCCTTCATCGACTACATCTTCTCCCAGACCGGGTATGACGTGGTGGTAAAGAACGGCTACATCCCCGCCTTCACCCCCGCCGCCTGACAAACTTGCATCCACGGGGGCTGTTCATTGGGTATGGACAGCCCCTTTTCCCTTTATTTTCTCCATTTTTCTTTATTTTTCCCCTTGTCCCCTGTATACTGTTCTTATGCGTGCTCTGTTAGACAAGAGCTTCAAGCTCATCATCGCCCTGCTCACCGCCCTGGCCTTTCTGGCCCTGGGCTTTGTGCTGTTCTTTATCGTAAAGGAGTCTTTGCCCCTGTTTGAAGAGGTGCCCCTCACGGAGTTTCTCTTCGGACAGCGCTGGATGCCCATCGCCATGGTGGGGGAAACCTCCTTCGGCATTTTCAATTTTATTATGAGCACCCTGTATGTGTCCCTGCTGGCCATGGTCTTTGCCACGGTGCTGGGGGTGGGCGCAGCGGTGTTTTTATCCTGCGTGGCCTCCGAAAAAGCCCGCAGTCTTTTGTACCCCTGCATCGATTTGCTGGCGGGCATCCCCTCGGTTATCTACGGCTTTATCGGCCTTGTTACCTTAGTGCCCCTGTTCCGAAAGTTCGGGGTGCAGACGGGAGCCTGCGTTTTGGCCGCGGCCATTCTTTTGGCCATTATGCTGCTGCCTTATATGATCTCCTCCTGCAGTGAAACCATTCTCAAGGCCAAGAACCGCTACCTGCCCGCCTCCGATGCTCTGGGGGTCTCCGGCTGGTACGGCATTGCCAAGGTGATTCTCCCCGCCTCCCGAGCCAACATTCTTTTGTCCATGATTCTGGCCGTAGGGCGTGCCATGGGGGAAACCATGGCGGTGATGATGGTCATCGGCAACGCCAACCTTTTCCCCACTCTGCTGGGCAAGGGGGAAAGCATTGCCGGGCTCATTGCCTTGGAGATGGGCACGGCGGAGGCGGGCAGTCTCCACTACCACGCCCTCTTTGCGGCGGGGCTGGTGCTGATGGTGCTGCTCATGCTCATTCACGGGGGCATCGGAGCTTTGCGCTCCAGACTCATGAAGGAGGTGTAGGATGAAAGGAAAGGGCATTCGTCTGTGGGCCTGGGTCAGCTTTCTGCTGGTCATGGCTGTGATTGTGTTTCTCTTTGTCTTCGTCTTTGTCCAGGGAGCGGGCACCATTAGCTGGGAGTTTCTTTCTCAGCCTCCAAGAGGGGCGATCATGGGCACGGAAGGCGGCATTTGGCCTGCCATTGCAGGGAGCTTTGCCTTCACCTTAACCGCCGTGGTGCTGGGGGGCATTCCCGCCATTGCTTCGGCTTTGTATATTGTCTTTTACTGCAAGAATAAAACTCTCATCCGCCTTTTTCACGGGGTCATTCGGGGCATCTCCGGCATTCCCTCCATTGTACTGGGGCTCTTTGCCTACAGCTTTCTGGTGCGGGAATTAAGCTGGGGGCGGTGCATCCTCTCCTCCGGCGTGGCCTTGGGGATTATGATTCTCCCCTTTGTGGAGGTGCGGGCGGAGAAGGCCTTTCGGGAGCTTCCCGACACCATCATCCGCTCCAGCTACGCCTTGGGCTGTTCCCGGCAGTATACCGTCAGCAAAATCATCCTCCCTGCTTGCCGAGGGGAGCTGATTTCGGGGCTCATTCTTGGGGGCTGCTACGCCATGGGCGCTACCCCGCCTCTCATCTTTACGGGAGGCGTGGCCTATGCCTCCGTGCCCCACAGCCTTATGAGCCCGGCTATGGCACTGCCCTTGCATTTGTATCTGCTGCTTGCGCAGGGTGCCACCTCCTTTGATTTGGCCTATGGCACGGCCTTCGTCATGATGGCCATCCTGCTCATCAGCAACCTTCTCGTCACCCTCTATGCTACAAGGAGTCAGGCAAAATGGAAAGCGTAAATCAATACAGTATGGAAATTCGGAATCTGGGCGTATGCTACGGGAAAAAGACCGCCTTGGAGCAAGTCTCCCTGTCCCTGCCCCGCCGAGGCATCACCGCCGTCATCGGCCCCTCCGGCTGCGGGAAGACCACCTTCCTTCACAGCCTCAACGGCATGCTCCGTGAGAACCCGGAGGCGCATATTACGGGACAGATTCTTCTCAACGGTCAAAACACCGCCGAACTTTCCCCGGAATCCCTCCGCCGCCAGGTGGGGCTGGTCTTCCAGACCCCCTCCCCCTTCCCCTTCTCCATCTATAAAAACATGACC
>CAYUHW010000027.1:0-10764 GCA_964444605.1 uncultured Christensenella sp.
GCCCCCGGCGATGATGCAGCCGGCCTCCACGGCCTTGTCGTGTCCCCCCTCCAGAATCTTGCGGACGGTTTTCAAAGACAGACAGTTGGGAACGCACAAAAGGTTCATGGCCAAGGTAGGCTTGCCCCCCATGGCGTATACGTCGCTGAGGGCGTTGGCGGCGGCAATCTGCCCGAAGGTGTAGGGGTCATCCACAATGGGCGTGAAGAAGTCCACTGTCTGAATAAGGGCGGTGGTATCGTTGACCTTGTACACGCAGGCGTCGTCGCTGCTTTCATAGCCTACCAGCAGGGCAGGGTTAAAGATGTTGGGCAGATCCGTTAATATTTCGCTGAGGACACCCGGTCCCAGTTTGGCGGCTCACCCGGCAGAGGCGGTCATTTGGGTCAAAGGCAGTTCTTTGGACATGGGCAACCCTTTCTTACATATTGTATTGTACATATCCGTACATCCCATCATACCACGCTTCTTTGCGGGACGCAAGGCGGGAAAGGGGAAATGAGAGGGCAGGGGCGGTAAATTCAACATTTTATGAAGAATGGGAAAGACGCTTGCGACAGGGGAGCAGGGATGATATACTCAACGGCAAGAAAAGCCTGCATCTGCCGAGAATGCGGATTTTCCCCGGATATATAAGCGCATTTCTATTTTATATGTTACAAGGGCGGGAAGATTTGATATAGTGTAGGCAGAAAAAAGAAGAGAACCTCAAAGACTTTGTAGGATGGAGAATACGAAGAAAAAAGGAGGAATTAGAGAATGTGGAAAAAAGTAACGGCGTGGATGCTGACCCTCGTGATGATTCTGTCCCTGCTGCCCCTGGGGGCACTGGCGGAGGAAGGAGACGTCATTGCACCTCCCGCAGAGCCTGAGCCTACAGCGGAGCCTGAGCCTACGGCAGAGCCCGAGCCCACAGCGGAGCCCGAGCCCACGGCAGAGCCCGAGCCTACGGCAGAGCCCGAGCCCACGGCAGAACCCGAGCCCACCGTTGAGCCCGAGCCTGAGGACACCCGCACCTTGGCGGAGGTTCGGGCGGACATTCGCAGCCGGGCAGAGAAGGTTTTGAAGGAAGAGGGCAAGAAGGACATTCTTCCCGTTGCTTCCATGGTGGCCGGAGAGATTATGCAGGCCCTGCTGACCCAGGTGAAAAACAAGTCCGCCTCCGCCGCCATAGACTGGGCCAAAGAGTCCTTTATGCCTTTCATCTTCGGTTCCACCGAATCGGAGACCACCAAGATTTTAAACACGGTGACGGAGATCAACGCCAAGCAGGATTTGATTTTGAACCAGCTTACGGAGATCAACGGCAAGCTGGAGCAGCAAAGCACCCTTAACGAGCTGTCCAACGCCATGCGGGACAGCAGCGGCAACCTGTTCTTTGAAACCAAGATCAACCTCAACGCTCTGAAGGCAGAGGAGGCCAACGAGACCACCAGAATCAATGGGCGCAAGGACGTGCTTCTTTGGGGCATGGGGGATACGGACGTGAACAAGCCTGAGTCCCTGAACGCCAACACCCCCAGCAGCTATGACAAGTCCGTGCTTTCCTTCGGCAACCAGCTCATCAGCACCAAGTACCTGCTGGGAGACAAGCGCACCACTTTGGACTTGATGAACAAGTACGCTCTGCAGATCTATAAGTGGGAGCATCAGGGCTATGAGGACAGAGAGTGGTACTGGAACTCCCTTGTCTCTCTCTTTGCCACCTCCGCCGCCTTGATGAAGACCTCTCTGGATGCCCGTATTGCCGCCGCCAAGGAGGCGGGAGCACCTACAGGGAAGCTGCAGGCCACATTGGACGAACTGAACAACCTTATTGTCAAGGTGGATGCAGAGGCCAACAAGGTTAAGGTCACCCGCCGCTCCGACAATGTGCGCTACTATCAGGTGCCCGGCCACGAGGTGCTGCTGAGCTCTGCGGTCTATGAGCAGGATCTTATGGCCAACTACTGCCTGTACTTTAAGGGGAAGAAGGCTCTCTACGAGTTCAGCAAGCCTGACCAGCCCAACGAGGCGTGGCAAGCCATCTACACCGTCGGCAGCGGACGGGATGCGGGGAAGCAGGCCGTTTCCAAGGACGTGTTCCAAAACATATACAACGATTATAACCCGGTAGGCACGCCGGACAACAAAAAGAAGAGCCTGTATGACATCTTCTTCTCCGAGGCGGAGGGAAATCTGAACTTGCCCAGCGGCTACAGCAATGAGGACGTGTTCCTCACCAGCAGCATGTGGTGCCAGAAGCAGAGCAGCAAGTACTGGATTGCCTGCGCCATGTACTATGCCAACGACATTACCAAGCATCCTACCTGGAAGAGCAGTACCTCCGTGGTCGGCGCAGGTCTTCTTAACGGGCTGTATACCACGGTCTCCTACTACGGCTCTCCCGCCGATGCCAGCATTACCGACGGCTTCCCCCACAAGTTCTTCATCATTGCGGACATGAACACCGGCTCCAACGGTCTTGCCCATGACCATGACAATTTGACCGGGTGGAAGTATGACGATGAATTCCACTGGCAGGAGTGCGAAGATGGGGACATGGTGAACTTGGATTACCACGAACTCCACTGGGTGGTAGACAAGAAGGCCACCGCCGCTACCTCCGGCTGGCGGCATCAGGAGTGCGACCTTTGCGGATATGTGGGGGAAAAGGTGAAGATTCCCCCTACGGATCCGGATATTCCCAAGACCGGGGACGAAGCGCCTCTGAGCCTGTGGGTTTGCCTGTGCGCCCTGTCCCTTTGCGGCATGGGCGGGGCAGCGGTGCTGGGATATATGGCCCGCAAAAAGAAGCATGAGTAAAAAAGCAAAGAAGAAAAAGGGACGGGGATGGCTTTTGGGGCTGTCCCTGCTCCTGTTTTGCATGGCACTGAGCTTGTTCCTCTATACCCTCTTCTCCCTGCTGGGATACCAACGGGAGGCGGAAGCAAGCGATGCCTTGAACCAAAAACTTTTGGAGCAGGGGACGGTGGAAAAGGCGCAGGCCGCCGTCATTTCCTCCCCCACGCCTGCGGTTAGGGAGGCACCCGCTCAAAGCCGGGAGCCTGTAGGCGGGGCGGCGGAGGTGCCCGATGCCACCCCCTTCCATGAGGAGGTGCAGGCGGCGGAAGAAGAGGGGGCCAAGGTGCCTTTGAGCGTGGACTTTGCCGCCCTAAAGGAGGACTGCCCGGATATCATCGGGTGGCTGTACTGCGAAGATACCCCCATAAACTGCCCCGTGATGCAGGGGGAGGACAACCAGCGGTATTTGAACCGCTTGGCGGACGGCACCAAGAACAACAACGGCTGTCTCTTTGCGGACTACCGCTCTGCAGGGGATTTTACGGATTGGAACACGGTAATTTACGGCCACAACATGAAGAGCAAGGCCATGTTCGGCAGTCTTGACGGGTATCGGGAGCAGGCATATTACCAAGCCCATCCCCAATTGTACCTGCTGACCCCCAACAAAAATTACAAGCTGACGGTGCTCTACGGCTTTGAGACCTCTGTATTTTCTGCCGTATACACCTTCCCCTCGGACAAGGCGGGGCGGGATGAGGCAATTCGGCTGGGAGCGGAGAACTCTTTCTTTTCTGCGGCGGAGCAGGCAGGGGAGGAGGAGCGGATTGTGACCTTGTCCACCTGCCTAAACGATCGGGAAGATCACCGCTTCGTGCTTCTTTGCGCTCTGCGGGAGCTGTAACGCCCTATAAAAGAAATAAACCGCCTGATGGTTCGGGCGGTTTTTGCGTGGGGCGGGGGCGGCGGGTTCGCAGGGCGAACCCTTCGGTGCGGAGGGGAGCGGAGCGCTCCTCCCTGCGCCGAAGAGAAGGGCTCTGCCCTTCCGCCGCCTCAAGCCCCTTATGCTTCTTTCAAAGCTTTCAGCAGACCCTGACAGCCCTCCAGAATGTCTCTATAGGCGGTTTCAAAGTCCCCGGTGTACCAGGGGTCGGCCACATCCCCGGGGCGGTCGGTGTAGTCCATAAGCAAGGAGACCTTCTTCTTAGGGTCATGGCCTACGGCCGGACGCAGGTTGATCAGGTTGTACCTCTCCATGGCAACGAGACGGTCATACTGCTCGTAGTCCTCCCGGGTCACCTGTCTGGCGGCGTGAGGGGTCATGGGGATGCCGTGCTTCTGCAAAGTGCGGCGGGCAGGGGGATAGAGAGGATTGCCAATCTCCTCTCGGCTGGTGGCGGCGGAAGCAATTTTAATCTCCCCTTCCAGCCCCGCTTCCTTGACCAGCGCCTTCATTATAAACTCCGCCATGGGACTGCGGCAGATGTTCCCGTGGCAGATGAAAAGAATTCTCGTCATTTTTCAAAACCCCCGATGCAGTATTTATTGAGAAATCCGATTTTCGGACATTGCCAAAGGCCTTTCCCGGCGGAGAGGCCTCAAGTTGGCGCAATCATTTTACCACATCCGAACCTCAACTTCCACCGTTAAGCAATACTTCGGGTATACGGAATTTGTCCGCTCAGAATACTGCCTATCCACGGAATCCGGCTGATTTGAAATCCGCATAAAAACCCCCAATCCATCCTTCGGCAAGAAGTGAAGATTGGGGGGATTTTCCATGCAGTGATTTTTTAAGAATCCGTATCCGTGTTTTTACAAATGGAATCTATCCATTCCAGCACATCGCCGGGGTAGTCGGCTTCGCTGTGGGGCTGATCCCAAACCAAAGCGTAATCCACGGTACCGAGGCCCGCATTCTGAAGCTTCAGCGCCAGAGTCATGGAAACGCTTAAAGAAGTGTCGGCATCTCCGGCGCCTACACGAATACGGTAATGCTTTGCCTGCACGCTTTTTTCCTCGGTTCCGATAAAGCACAGGGGATTCAACAGGCGCACACGTTCGGCAAGGGCTCCATCCTTTGCAACGGCTGCGTAGCCTTCATAGTACTTTGCATACTCGGCAGGATAGTCTTTTTTCAACTCAGCAATGGCATCGGCCAGATCGGGAGCATAGTGGACATAGTCCTGCTCCGAAGTGCCGAAGGTCTGATTCTCGCCGCTGTTTGCATCCAGCTTGTCAAAGGCGGTGCAGGGCTTCATTCTGCGGCGGTGATTCAGTACATAGGTATCCAGATCGGAAACGGCCGCCTTCTCGCCGTCCCAAAGGAGCCAGGGTTTAGCAGAGCCGGGAACATCCATGCACTTAGGCTTCATATCCAAGAAGGGCATTCCCTTGGGAGGACGGGAAACCAGATCGCCCAAGCTGGGCGGTGCAGAAGGCTTATCGCCAAAGGGAGGCTTGCCGCCCTCGGGCGGGAGCTGCATGCCGGGGCCTGCATGGTGCATACCGGAATCGTGCTTAGGCTTGGGCCCCATAGGTGCGGGTGCCTTTGCCGTATAATTGCCGGAAAGGTAGTCAGCGGCCCGATACTTCAGGGGCAGTTTGCCTGCTTCCAAGCGGGTTAGATAGTCAGTGGCAGAATCGTTCAGCCGCTCCATCAGATAGTCATAGGCATTGCCGCTTCGGCCATCCGCATGCAGCACAAGCGGTTCTCCGGTTTTTGGGTGGCGAAGCTGTAAGGAATTGAAGTATTCCACATACCGCTTTGCAAGAACAGCAGACAATGCTTCCTTGAAGGGGGTCATAACTTCGGCAGGGCCTGCGGGAGAATCCTCGTTCTCCTTGTCCGCACGGAACATCCACTCATAGGCAAGGTCGGCATGCTCCAAATCCACAATGGGGCAATAGATCTGTGCGGCGAAAACGGCATCGCTTTCTGCCATGAATGCACCGTTTTCTTTCAGATAGGGCGCATATTTGTCATTGTCGCCGGTAACAGCCAACAGCGTACTCATGGCACCGCCTGCGCTCCAGCCTGCGCTGATGATTCGATTCCAGTCTCCGGGCAGAACATCGCGGTTGTGACGCAGAAAGCGGATAGCCGTTTTTAAGTCAACCAAGGCGCAGGGGCCTTTGATCAGCCGTCCCTTTGCATCCCGGGACTCTCGGCCTCGGCAGCCGACGGTCACATAGACAAGGCCATGATTTAGATACTGCTGCGCATAGCACCGAGGACCATCCAGCCACACATGGGGCATCTGCATATAGCCTGCGGAATTGTTCTCAAAAACAACAGGCACTTTCTTTGCTTCTTCGCTAAATGTTCCGTCCCCATGCATCAGATGCTTGGGAACAAAAATGCTCAGCCGCTGGAACTTGGGCGTGGTGGCTGCGGGGGTATAGAGGATATCCTCCAGCATATAGCAGCCGTGCTTTTCATCGAAAACCCACTTGTCCCGACAGTCCTTTAGTTCCATGGTTTTATTTAAGATGGGAACATCAAACATACTTCTCTCCTTATCCGATTAAAGGCAGCAGCCAGGTGACCCAGGCATAACTGATGGGCATGACCAACAGCATGGCCGGAATCATGTCTGCCACAGGGAAGGGCTTCAGCTTCAGCATCCGCAGGCCGGTAGCCACCAGAATGAATCCGCCGCAAGCCTTGAAATCCGCAATCATCGTACCCGTTGTCATCGGCACAATCACCTTGGCCAGAGCAAACAGCCCCAGCAGGAGTACGCCCTGGGGGGCGCCAATGTATGCGGTAGCCTTGCCCAGCCGGCAGGCAAAGATCATGGCGGTGAAAAAATCCAGCACGGCCTTTGCAATCAACACGCTGTGACTGCCGGTCATGCCCGCAGTCAGAGCGCCGTAAATCCCCGTGCCGCTGGTGCAGAACAGAACAACCGCCGTCAGCATCAAATCGTTGGTCTCCTCATCGGCGTCCTTCATGATTGTCTTTAGAACTTTGCCGGATACTTTTTCAATGGCGCCGCCGATATTCAGAGCAAGGCCGATGAGGGTGCCCAAAATCACGGAGAACACCACCGCCGGCATATTCTGCATCAGCACCACGGCATGGATGCCCATGCACATGGCGCAAAGGCCAAAGACGGTATTCATCTGATTTTTAAGATTGTCAGACAGCTTGCCGCCAACGAGACTGCCGGCCAAGCCGCCAAGGACGACGGACAGCACATCTATTATTACTCCAACAGGCATTCCCTTCACCTCATAAATTGGTATCCGGTAGGCCGCAGAAAGCATCTACGGGACTAACGCCCTTAAACTCGCTCTTGCCCATCAGCTTTTCAATGACCAAACGGATGGTGGTCCTGGTGGCGGTGTAGGCATTTACATAGGTGCGGATTCTGGGGACATCCTGCAGGTGGTAGGGGTTTGCCAGAGAGACGAATACAGACACTTCCTCATGGACAAACCGGGGGATATCCAGCGCATGCTTGGGACACCAGTGAATGCGCACTGCAGTCTGGTTGCTGGCCTGCTCGTAATTTGCCATGTAAAGGGTCAGACGGTTGGCGGGCAGGTTAGAAGATCCGTGGAGCGAGTCGGCAAAGGGGTCATAGACTTCCACCTTGAAGCCGTTCTGCTCCAGAATTTCCTTGGTGATCTCCCGAACACTGCCGTCCAAGATGCTATCCTTGCCCAAGGGAATCAAGCGGATATGGGGATAGCGGTCAGGGGTCATGGGCAGCGTATGGGCCTGCTTGTTTTTGACCAGGGTGATGGCCTTATCGGCGGCCTCCTCGTGCCAAGCGGCGGCGGGAACCGGTTCGTTCTCGGCTTTGCGGCAATACTTTGCCTTCAGGGCAAGAATTCTGGTGACTGCGTCGTTTAATCGTTCCTCACTCAGACGGCCGTCTTTCAGAGCTTCCAGAATATAGCCGTAATCCTCATGAAAGTCAGTGGAGAACACCAGCATATCACAGCCTGCCATGATGGACGCCGGGATTGCCTTACGGCGCTCCATAGCCATGCAGTAACCGCCCATGATGGTCGCATCCGAAGTGATAACGCCGTTGAAGCCATACTTCCCTCTCAGCACATCCGTCAAAAGCGTCTTGCTGAGGGTGGCAGGCATCATGGCTTCCTCAAAAGTCAGCTCGGGATTGGCGTCCAGCGCCACATGGGGCTGGGCGATGTGACCCGCCATAACGCTCATCAGCCCGTTACGAATCAAATTCTCATAGACGGCGCCATAGGAATCGTACCATTGCTGTGCGCACAGGGAATTGCAAGTAGGATGCAGATGCTGATCCCGGTAATCTACACCGTCGCCGGGATAATGCTTTGCGCAGGCCGCAACACCGCAGGATTGTACAGCCTTTACATAGCTTTCGGTCATGGCCTTGACCCGTTTTGCATCGGAGCCGAAGGAGCGGACATTGGTGATGGGGTTCAGGCAGTTCATATCCAAATCGCACACCGGGCTGAAAGACCAGTTGATACCCGCCGAAGCACCTTCCGTACCGCAGACTTTGCCGAACTTTTCGGCCATTGCCCCCTCATCGGCGGCGGCAATCAGCATGGGCCAGCCAAACAGGGTGCCGTCGCACATACCTCCGGAGCCCCCTTCCTCCAGGTTGGCCGCTTTCAGCAGAGGTACCTTTGCCGCCTGGTCCAGAGGTGCATACGCTGCCTGAATCTGTTCGCCTGTCACCACCGGGCGGAACAGAATGCCGCCAACCTTGCCGGAGGCAACCATCTCTTTTAAAACGTCGGGAGCATAATCGCCGCCCATAACGCAGAACAGTTGTCCTGCCTTCTCTTGTATAGAGAGCATGTCCCGGGTGGACTCCACCCAGTCAGCCTGCTCCTTGGTCAAAAAGAAGGGAGCGTTTCTTACATTCACCATATTACTTCATGAAGCCGTCCAGCCATGCAAACACGGCATCCAGGTTTTCGTCGGTGTAGAAAGCCGCATCTTCGTGGCCGACACCGGGAATGAGGGAATACTCCACATTCTCTTCCCCAAGGCAGCCGATTAGGCGGGCCGCAAAATTCGCAGACTGCGTGTAAGGCACCTTTTCGTCGGCATCGCCCGCTTGAATCCATGCCCTCAGAGCGGAGGGAATCTGATCCTTATACGTTTCCCAGTAGGTGGAGTAGGTTTTTTCCTTGTCTGCCATGATATCCTGCCCCAGGAACTTGGACTCAAAGGAAGCGGCGGCGCCGTCGGGCTTGCCTGCTTCGTCGTACAGGGTGTAGAACTCAATGGGCGCATAGAAGCTGACGAAAGCGGCAACACCGTTGGGAATCTTGTCATACTCGGTCATATCCCCGTTCAGCGCCGTCACCTCGGGAGTCAGGGCGGCCATGGACGCTAAGTATGCACCGGCCGATTCCCCCCAAAGGGCAATATGCTCGGGATCAAAGCCGTAGTCCATTGCATGGGCACGAAGCCAGCGGACGGCGGCCTTTACATCGGATAGGGCCCCGGGGAATACGGCCTCGGAGGACTTGCGGTAGTCAATGGCCGCAACGGCGTAGCCATGCTCCAGTGCCTTACGGATAATGGGGACAATAATATCCATGCCCTGATTGCCGAACATGAAGCCGCCGCCGTGAATGAGGACGATTACAGGCGCTTTCTCTGCGCCCTCGGGGGTATAGATGTCGAGCACCTGATTGTCCGACAAGCTGCCATAGCTGAGATTCTTGATGCCGGGTATGCCATTGTCTCCGGCGGCGGGGCCAAGGGGAGCGGGAGAATCTTCAGAGGCTGCTTCCTCGGGTGCAAAGGTCTTGGCTTCTTCGTCTACGGTGACATTGGCACTGCCGTTTACAATCCAGTCCCACAGACCGGGCTGGGCGTATGCGGAAGAAGCATCCGTATTGGTCAGACCCGCAATGGAAACCGCTGCGCCGTTACGGGTGTAGGTACCGGCATACACATCCTTAATCATGGGATGATTGGGCAGGAAAAATTGGCAGGTGCCGTCCGTATACAAATCGATTTGGGCGGTTTCTTCCCCCATCAGGCCTTGAAAGGTATAGGTGAAGGAAGTCATTTCCAAGGCGGGGGCCGAGGATGCTTCGGGAGCGGCAGTCGGTGCAGGCGGTTGGACGGTTTCAGGCTCGTCGGCGTCTTTGCAGGCCGCCAAAGTCAGCAGCATACAAACTGCAAGAATCAGGGAAAGAAGCTTTTTCATTTGGATTTCCTCCTCAATTAAAGATATTCAATAATGCATCGAAGGTTTGAATGCGGTAGGTTGCCTTGTCATAGGCGGCGGCATCGCCCATGCCAACGCTGAGCATTCCTGCAGCACTTGCGGCGTCGATGCCCGCAAAAGCATCCTCAACAACCGCGCAGGTTTCTGCTTCCAGCCCGAGAAAGTGCGCCGCCTTTAGGAACACTTCCGGGTCGGGTTTGGAGCGGGTGATGTTGGTGCCGTCGGAGACAGCATCGAAAGCCTCCGTCAAACCCACACGGGACAGAATGGTCTTGGCATTCTTGCTGGAAGAACCGACGGACAGCTTGTAGCCCCGGCTACGGAGGGTTCTCAGCGTGTCTCTGACTTCGGGAGAGACGGAGTCCGGAGACATTTGCTGAAGCAACTCTCTATAAAAGCCGTTTTTCCGTTTTGCGAGACGCTCCTTTTCTTCGTCAGAGAGAGGGGCGCCGCTGTAGTTCTCCAGAATGATTTTTAGGCTTTCCATGCGGCTGACGCCCCGCAGTCGGTTGTTGATGGCTTCATCGAAATAGACACCCATCTCATCCGCAATTTTTTTCCAGGCCAAGTAATGGTAGCGGTCGGTAAACACGATTACGCCGTCCAGATCAAAGATAATTCCTTTGATGTTCATAATTTCCTTCCTTCACAGGTGCCCGCCATGACGGGCAGGCATTGGCGCTTTGGCGCAGGGTAGCTCCGAAGCCCCCTGTGATTACAGATGCTTCTCAATAAACTTGAACACAAGGTTCATATTTTCTTCCCGGAAGAAGCGCTTGTC
>CAYUHW010000028.1:0-10723 GCA_964444605.1 uncultured Christensenella sp.
GCGTGCTGGTGTTCAGCGCCGCTCTGCCCAATCTGCAGATGCTCTTTGCCATGGATCGGTACGTTTTTGAGGGGGCGGACTACCCCGTCATCGCCGCCTACCAGTTGGGGGCGGTGGTGCTTCTTTGCGTTTTGGGCATGGAGGGCATCGCCCGCACGGGGCGGCTGTTGCTGCTCCCTGCTGTGGCGGGGGTGGGGCTGGCGGTGTTTTTAGCCTCCCCCGCCTTTGGCTGGCACCACCTGTTCCCTTTGCTGGGCGCAGGCATGGAAGCCCTGCTTTTACAGAGCCTGCAGGCCCTTTTGCGGTTTTTGCCCCCGGTGCTGGCCCTTTGCGCCGTGGGGGAGGGGTGTCAGGGGCAAAACTGTTTGAAGGAAAGCGGCCTCATTGGCCTTTGGAGCGGGGGACTGGGGGCGGTGCTTATGCAGTTGGTGCTGGGGCTGTCCTGTTACAGCTGGGATATTTCCCGCCTGAGCGTGCCCATGTACCGCATGACCATGGCCACCCGCTACGATGCGGTCACCGTGCGGCTGGATGTGACGGTGCTGTTTTTGTTGGTGGTCTGCGCCTTGGGGACGGGGGCGTACTATGCGTATGCAGGGAGCCTGCTCTTTTGCAAAAGCACGGGTCTGCAGGACATCCGCCCCGTGGGGGCAGGCTTAAGCGGGCTGAGTCTGGGGCTCCTGCTCCTTCTTCATTTGGACGGGGGCCGGCCGGAAGGTTTGGGGGCGTGGCTGTATCAATGGGGCTGGGCGCCGGCCGCCGTGCCGGCGGTGCTGGGCGGCCTTTTGGGACTGGCGGGAAGAGACCCGTATAAAAAAGCAGGAGAAACATCCGCATGAAAAAACGACTTTTTGCTTTATTGCTTCTGTGCCTATCCCTGCAGTGGGGATGCATTGCCGATTTGCCTGTGGACGCCTACGCCTATGTAGTGAACATCGGCATTGAAAGGGGGGAGATTTTGCCCTACCGCTATGTCTTCGTCCTCAATCAGGAGGCGGGGGCAGGAGGCGAGGATACGGGCAGTGCGGGGAACAAGGCCTTGACGGTTATGGAAAGCGAGGGGGAGAACCTCCTTGAAGCGGTGCAGACCCTGAGCCTTGCTTCTCCCGCACAATTGAACTTTGAGCGCACCAGTTTGCTGGCCTTGTCTCGGGAGCTGGCGGAGGAAGGGGACTTGGGCGGTCTGGAGGATATGCACTTTGAAAGGCTGAAGCTGCGGGAGAACATCCGCTTCATTGTGACCAAGGGGGAGATGAAGGCGGTTTTGCAGGGGCTTATGAGCGAAGCCGATCCCAGCATGAACCGACTGAAGGCCAACGTGGGGTATCTTGAAAAGCAGGAGGGACTCTTGCGGGACTGCACGGTGGGGGAGGTGCTGGAGCGGCTTCACGGAGGCGTGGGGGATGGGGCGGTGCTGTACTGCGGGATTGAGGAAGGCATTTTGGAGGAGGACATGGCGGGGAACGAAAGCTATCCCTACTTAGGCGGGAAGCTCCTTGTGTCCGGGGAACTGAAGACCACCCTGGGGGGCACGGCGGTCTTTGCAGGCAGGCGCATGGCGGGGGTGCTGTCGGGACAGCATACCATGCTGGTGAACATGGCCTTGGGGGAGTTTACTAAGGGACAGCTTCATTTTCAGCAGGACAACGGGGAAAAAATCACCGTGACCCTGTATAAAAACGGCCGGGTGCAGAAAAGGAAGGAGGGGAAGCGGGTAATTTTCACCATTCCCCTGGAGGCGGAACTGCAGAAGCCTCAGACGATACAGGGGATGACGGAGGGAGAATGGAAGAGCTTTTTGGAGGAGAGCCTGCAGAAGGAGACGAAGCGGGTGTTTTTGGCCGTGCAGGAAGCGGGGGCGGACATATTCCGCCTTGGACGGGTGCTTCTCATGGAGTATACTTCCATGACCCGGTGGCAAAGGCTGGATTGGGAACAGGCGGTAAAGGAAATGGAGGCGGAGTTTGTGTTTAAGATTGCCTTTAGCCGGGAGCCCGGACGGGGAAGGGAGGCATAAAGCATGGGCGCCGTGTGTTTGATGCTGGTGGGGTGCCTGCTGTACGGCGGGCTGTACGCCCTGTACACCCAAAAAAAGAGCGGCGTTAAGGCCGCTCTGGGAATGTGGTGCTTGTGTATCCTGCAGGCAGGATGCCTGGGACTGCTCCTGTTTTTTTGCAAAGGGCAGTAGGTTCAAAGGGTGTCGGGGATGCGGTTGCGGGCATCCAGAATGTGGTCGTGGAGCAATGTGGCGGCCTTTTCGGCGTCCCTCTCCCGACAGGCATCCAGAATGGTCTGATGCTCTTCCACAGAGTGGGAGCGGGCGTCTGCCCCCGTATAGAAGCAGGAGCGCAAATAGCGGTCCATGTTGGCGTGGAGGATTTCGATAATCAGATCCGCCGTGCCGTTGTCGGCCTTTTTGGTCAAAGCCTCATGAAAACGATAGTTCAGCGTTTCGGTATCCAGCAGACTGGATACCTTTTTTTCTTCCTCGATGATGCTTTCCAAGGCGGCAAAGTCCTTTTCGTCCATAAGGGGCACCGCCCGCCGCAGGAGGTAGTAGGAAATGCTGGCTCGAATCTCCATCATGTCCTCCAGAGAACCTCGGGAAAGCTGGGTCACCGTGGCGCCGCGGTTGGGATGAATGCGCACCAGCCCCTGCGCTTCCAACTGGCGGAGGGCTTCCCGAACGGGAATGTGGCTGACGTGCAGGGCGGAGGAGATGTCATCCTGTTTGAGCTGGGTGCCGGGAGGCAAATCCCCTCGGACGATGCAGGTGCGGAGGATCTGATAGACCCATTCCTGAGTAGCCCCGCTTTTTTGCGGCGCAGACCTGATAAGCAACGTATAATCCATTCAAAAACCCCTCTTTGTATGGTATGTATACAGTATACATGGGGAAAGTTGAATGGTCAACCAAAATATACACGGATTTTGTCAAAAAGTTTCGAAAAGATGAAAAAAACACAAATAGCGGAGGGCGGAAAGGAAAGGGACTGCATAAAAAAGTACCCTTTCGGGGCATTTTGCCATGCACAAAAGACCTCATGCCTCAAAAGGGTGTGAAATGAAAAGCAGGTTTAAGGATAGAACATTATCCGTGGAGGAGGGTATAGAGATAGATGCGTGCCTTTTGGGAGGCTTCCCCCGTGAGCACCGTGCCCTCCTCTCCAAGAGGCACCGTGACGGGAATGACATAGTAGCTCAGCTCCCCCGAAAGGGCGGACACGTCCTCCGTGTAGGTTACGGGGGCGGTGCCGCCTGAAAAGGAGGACAGCAGTACGGCGTATCCGGCGCTGTTCTCCCGATACAAAAGATAGCGCACAAAGCGCTCCCTGGGGGTAAAGCGCACCCGGACCAGATTGCCTGTGCGCAGGGCGGTCAAATCCTCGGGCGGCAGGGGATTTGACCAGTAGGGGCTGGAGGATTGGGGCTCCGTGCCGCGGATAAAATACTCCCACAGACCGTACTTTTCCGGGGTCATGGCCGTGCAGAGCATGGCTTCGTGATCCTGTTTGAGGCTGTAGGCATCCAGCCGCACCCGCACGACTTCCGGAGGCTGGGTAAAGGCGGGGGCGGTGCGCTCTTTGTACAGGGCGCCGAAGATTTCCCCCATGATTTTGGCAGGATAACTGCCGCCTCCCTGATGGGGCGGAATGAGATGGCTGCCGTCGTCGTAGCCCATCCACACCACGGCGGCGTATTCCCGGGTGTAGGCCGCCAGCCAGATGTCCCGATTGCCCCTTTTGTCCCCGGTGGTGCCGGTTTTGGCGGCAATGGGAATGTTCAGTTCCCCCAAGGCCTTGGCGGTGCCCTCCTCCGCTACGCTCATGAGCATGCTGGTGAGAATAAAGGCACTGCCTCGGGACATAACCCGCCGGGAAAGCCCCCTGCGGCGGTAGAGAAGGTTCCCGCGGCTATCTGAAATGGAGGTAAGAAGGATGTCCTCGTGGTAGACCCCGCCGTCGGCCAAGGCACTATAGGCACGGCACAGCTCCAGGGGAGAGACCCCGTAGGTAAAGCCTCCCAGGGCAAGGGCCAGGCGGGTGTCCTGGCGGTCAAAGGACAGCCCCAGAGTTTGGGCAAAGGCCTTGCATTTGTCGATGCCCAGTTGGGAAAAGAGGGTGACGGCGGGGATGTTTAAAGACTTGGACACGGCCTGCCGCATGGTCACCCAGCCCAGATACTTTCCGCTGGCATTGGAGGGGGCGTAATCCGCATACTCCGTCTGCTCGTCCAAAAGCATGGCGGCGGCGGTGTATCCTGCTTCCAGCGCAGGGGCGTAGACCAGCAGAGGCTTAATGACGGAGCCCGGCTGCCGCTTCATGTCCGCCGCCCGATTTAAGGCCAAGGCCACCTGCTGATCCCGCCCTCCTACCAAGGCGGCAATGCGCCCCGTGGCGGCCTCCATCATGCAGATGGCCCCCTGGGCGCTGACTCCGTCCTCCGAGGGAAAGTTTTCGTCCTTGGAAAAGGCCTCCTCGCACAAAAGCTGAAGGGAGGCGTCCATGGCGGTATGAATCTGATACCCTCCCTCCAAAAGCTCCGTCATGGACACCCCCAGCAGGGAACAGCTTTGCAAAAGGGCGTAGTCCACATAGTACCCTCGGCGGCCGAAGGCAGGGTCGGGGGACAGGATAAGGGGCTCTGCCTTGGCCGTTTCAGCTTCCTGTTCGGAGATAAAGCCGTATTCCGCCATAAGATCCAGCACCACCCCTCGGCGGCCGATAGAAGCTTCGGGGCGCAGGTGGGGGGCATAGCGGGCAGGGGACTTAAGTACCCCTGCCAGCAGGGCGGCCTGAGACAGGGACAGATCCTTAGCCGAGACCCCGAAATACCCCCGGGCGGCGGTTTCCAGCCCGTAGTAGCCCCCGCCGAAATAGACCGTGTTCAGGTACATGGTGAGAATCTCCTCCTTGGAGTACCGCCGCTCCAATTGGAGGGAGAGAATAGCCTCGTCCACCTTGCGGCTCATGACCTTCTTTGAGGACAGGTGGGTGCCCTTGATTAACTGCTGGGTGATGGTGCTGGCTCCCTCCACATAGGCCCCCGCCAAAAGATCGTGCCAGGCCGCCCCGCAGATGCGGATGATGTCGATGCCCTTGTGGGAATAGAAGCGGGCGTCCTCGGCGGCGATAAAGGCGTTCTTTACATGCTCGGGCAGTTCCCCCGAAAGCAGCAGGCGGTTTTCCTTATTATACAGGCAGGAAAAAAGAACTCCGTCCTGGTCATAAAGGCACAAAGAGAGCTTATCGGGGGTGAGCTTATCCGTATCCAGCATATGCCAGGCCGGGCGGCTGAAAATATAGCCCGCCAAAAGAAGCAGGGCAAAGACAAGGAGCAGGCTGAGGGCGATGAATCCCTTTTTGAGCAGGGAACGGGGCTTTTTTGCCCCTGTCCCACGGCGATGCATACGATTTTTTTCCATACCCTCAGTATGCCCGAAGGGGGTGCGCCCCATACAAAAAGGACGGCCGTGCCAAAAGACAGCCGTCCGATTTCGTATTCTGTTGCCCTATTGCACCTTGGCGGCGTTGAGAAGGGAGCGCACCTCCTGCTCCGTTAGGTAGCGCCACTGGCCGCTGCGCAGTCCCCCCAAGGTCAAGGGGCCGTAGCCTTCCCGCTTCAGGCGCAGGGTCTTGTGCCCCACGGCCTCCAGCATGCGGCGAATCTGCCGGTTGCGCCCTTCGTGGATGGTGATGGAGATGCCCGTGTCTCCCTTTTGGGTGGTGGTGGTGAAGTTGATGCGGGCGGGGGCGGTCATGCCGTCCTCCAGCATGACTCCGTTGGTAAGCTGGGCCGCCTGCTGGGCGGTGAGCTTTCCGTCGCACACGGCATAGTAGGTCTTCTCCACCCGATACTTGGGGTGGGTCATCTTGTTGCACAGTTCCCCGTCGTTGGTGAGTAAAAGCAGTCCCTCGGAGTTAAGATCCAGCCTGCCTATGTTGTACAGCCGCAGGGGGATATCCTCCACGTACTTTTGCACCGTAGGCCGTCCCTCCGGGTCGCTGCTGGTGCAAACCACCCCCCGGGGCTTGTAGAGCATGATGACCACCTGCTTTTTCACCGGCTTAACCGGCTGGCCGTCCACCAGAATCTCGTCCCCGTCCTCTACGGACATGCCAAGGACGGCAGGGGCGCCGTTCACCGTCACTCTGCCGTCGGTAATCATCTTTTCACAGGCACGGCGGGATGCAATCCCGGCCTGAGCCATGTACTTTTGCAATCTTTCCATACTATACCCCCTGCCGCCCTTAAAAAAATCCGGCGGTCATTCTTTTCCAATACCATGGGAAGTCGGGAACCGCCGCCGCCTCGGCCGCCAGAATCTCCCGGCTCACAACGGGCACGCCGTCCAGGCACAAGGTCAGCTCCCCTATGACGGCACCCGCCTCAATGGGCGCCTCCAGCCGGTGGGGAAGGGAAAGCTGCCAAGCGACGGTTTCGGTTCCGTCCTTCCTTATGGGATACAGTATACCTGTTTTCGGCACGGCGGGCAATGTTTTTTTCACGCCGCCTTCCACTTTGATTTCCTTTAAAGGCACCGAAGCGTCCTTCAGGGTCTTTAAAGCATAGGTATCAAAGCCGTATGTGAGGAGGGAAAAGGCCTGTTGCCACATGTCGGGACAGTTCAGCACCGTGCCGATGAGCAGCATTCCCTCCCGCTTGGCCGCAAAGACCAGACACCGCCCCGCCTTTTTGGTAAAGCCCGTTTTCACGCCGCAGCCCCCTTCAAAGTTCCACAGGGTCTTGTTCTTGTTCTTCAGGGTGCGCACCTGGGCCCCTGTGGAGGTTTTGTGGTATTGGGTATTGACAATGGCGGCAAAGTCCTCCCGCTCCATGGCCGCCCGGGCAATGGTGCAAAGATCCAAAGCACTGGTGTAATGGCCCTTTGCGTGGAGGCCGTGGGGATTTACAAAATGGGTGTTTTCGCACCCAAGCTCCCGGGCTTTTTCGTTCATCATGTCCGCAAAGCCCTCTATGCTTCCCCCAAAGTGCAGGGCAATGGTCACGGCGGCGTCGTTGCCGCTGGGGAGCATGAGTCCGTAGAGAAGATCCTCCAGGGACATTTGCTCCCCGGCCTTCAGGTACATGGAGGAGCCTTCCGTCCCCTCCGCTTCCTTTGGGACGGTGAGCATATCCTCCAAGTTCCCATGCTCCAAGGCAACAAGGGCCGTCATGATTTTGGTGGTGCTGGCCATGGGCAGAGGGGTGCGTCCCCCGCTTTCATAGAGCACTCGGCCGCTGTGCGCCTCGATCAGCGCCGCACCGCCGGCAGAAACGGACAAGGTCTCCGCCTCCGCTGTGCTCGGGGAAAAAAGCAGGGACAGGCACAGACACCCGGCCAGCAGGGCGGCCCCCTTTTTCATGCTTCCTTTTTCTCCGGGGACGTCCCCTGAGAGGGGCTTTGGGAAGGGTCTTGAGGGGGCTGAGGGGTCTTTTGAAGGGCCTGCCCCTTGCTTTCCTGCTTCAGAGCCCGGCTCAGGGTGTCCACCATCTGGGGCATAAGCTCCACCAGCCGATCGAAGGTGCCCTCATACTGGGCGGGAAGGACGCTGACCTGCTCTCCCGATGCCGCCAGAAAGGCCTTGGGGGTAATGGAAACCCCGGCCAGAGCGGTGCCCAAAAAGGGGTAGCCCTCCTTACTCTGTATGCTTTCGGCGCTCTTTTGCACCTTCCCCATGGGGGGATACTCCCCGCCGCCGGAGAAAAAGCCGAAGCATACCTTGCTTACCGGCACAACCAAAACATCCTTTTGAGACAGCACGGGCTGTCCCACAATGGTGTTCACATCCACAATGGACTTTAGCTGGGCCATGGTGGTTTCGATGATGGATTCAACGGACTGCATGTTCACTCCTCTTTTCTTTTTGAGCCCTGGGGCTCTTCAGGTATACGCTCACAGTCTCTGCAGGATACAGGGAAAGTATGCCTTCCAATTTTATCCTGCCGCTGTTCATGGAAAAGCAGGCTGTGGGACGGAGGCGGGTTTGCTCAAAAAATTGATCGCCCAGAGTTTTTAAAAGCGTCCACACCGCTCCCGTTAAAAGCACCGTCCCCGCTCCCTCCTCCCGAAGACCCATATAGACGGTGCCCTCCAAACTTTTAAAATGTATGGGGGGCATAAAGGCATGGGGGCGGGGGGCGAGCAGAGTCTTCAGGGGGAGGCATCTTTTGCCCAGGCGCAGGGTGAAATAGGGGAAGTCCAGAAGACTGACTTCAAAGGCCTTGTTTACCACGGGGAAAGGCCCCCAGAAAAGGCGGAGCCGCCCCCAGCCACCGTAGGGGGTGACGTCCAAGAGCAGGCGCACATGCAGGGGGTCAAAAGCAGAAGCAACAGCAGGCAAATCAGAAAAACAAGCGGATACATGCCCATAGTCTGCCTCCAAAGCCGCCCTTTTAAAAAGTTTTTATTCTGTTTTCCATCTTGTTCACATTTTTCCCATTCCAATTCTGCGGATTTTGCGTTACTATTGTAAGGAGAAAAATGCAGGGACGTATATTTCGGGAATGTTTGGATACATCGTACCAAAAGAATGCGAATTGCGGGTGCGGGAGCAGGCCGTCTACAAGAGTATATACTGCGGCCTGTGTAAAAGCATCCGCCTCCATTACGGTACCGTAGCCACCCTGGGATTGCAGTACGACTGCACCTTTTTGGCGCTGCTGCTGGGCTCCTTGGCGGGGGAATCGGGGACAACGGAAAAGTGCCGCTGTCTGCACCGCTGCCAAGATGCAAACCGCCGCTATCGGCTGGACAGCCCCAGCCTGCATTTTTCCGCCGGAGTCAACACCGTTCTGGCCTATTATAAGTGCCTGGACGGAGTGGAGGACGGGGAGTCCGCAAAGCATAAGGCAGGAGCTGTTCTGTTCTCCCGTTCCCGGCAAAAAGCCGCCGGAGACTTTCCCCTGTTGGAACAAGCCGCCGCCGCCTACTTTTCCGCTCAAAAAGATGCAGAGCAAAGACAAGCAGGGGCGGACGAGGCCGCCCATCCTACGGGCGAATTTCTCAGAACCCTGGCGGACATCGCACCGGGGGTACCAAAGGAGGCACAGGTACCCCTTCGGTGGATGCTCTACCATTTGGGGCGGTGGGTTTACTTTATGGACGCTTGGGAGGACCGGGACAGGGACAGAGCCTCCGGAGCCTTCAACCCCTTTTTAAACGCAAGCCGGGAGGAGGGCGCCTTTGCTTTGCACACGGCCTTGAAGGAATGCAGGAATGCCCTGGATCTGCTGCCTTTGCAGAGGGATGCGGGGCTTATAGAAAACATCATCACACTGGGCTGTACCCAAAAGACGGAAGCGGTTTTGGGACAGGCCCGCAGGGAGGAACGGGATGAATCCGTATAAAGTTTTGGGCGTCAGCGAAAACGCATCGCAGGAAGAAATCCGCAAGGCCTATTTGGCCCTTGTGAAGAAGTATCATCCCGATAAGTATACCGATGAGGGTATGAAGGAGCTGGCCAACGAGAAGCTCAAAGAGATCAATCAGGCCTATGAGATTCTGGTAAAGAAGAAGGACGAGCCCCGCGGCCAGCAGGGCTATTCCCAGCAGGGGTATTCTCAGCAGGGCTACTATCAGCAGAACTACTGGCGGGGACAGGGCTCCTATTCCGGGGAGTACCAGAGCGAATTTGCCCGTGCCCGCAGCTACCTCTCCCAGAACAACCTGAACGCCGCCAAGGCCATTTTGGACAACATTCCCCTGCACAACGGGGAGTGGAACTATTTGTACGGGGTCATCCACTTCCGTATGGGCTGGTACAATCAGGCACGGCAGTACCTGTCGGAGGCCTGCCGCCAGAACCCCAACAACTCCGAATACCGCAACGCCTACGAGTCTCTTCTGCGCAACGGCTCCCCCTACACCCAAGGGGGCATGGACATGGGGGGACATGACTGCGACGTGTGCGATCTGTGCTCTGCCTGCATGTGCATGAACTGCCTGTGCAACATGGGAGGATGCCACTGATGAACGGGCGGGAGCGCACCCGAAAACTGACTCTGACGGCCATGGTCACGGCGCTGAACCTGCTGTTTCTCTACGCCTCCGAAGTGCTTACGGGAACACGGGTGATTTTCTGCTTTATGACCGCCCTGTTTGTGCAAACTCTTTTGTGCGAGGGCTACGGGCGGCAGGCCTTTTTAAGCTATCTTGCCACGGTGCTGCTGGGCTTTCTTCTGTGCCCGGACAGGCTGAGCTGGTTCTTTTATACCGCCTTGCTGGGGCATTACGGCATTGTGCGCCAGTTTTTCCGCAGGTACATCACCGTGTCCTGGGTGCGGAGCCTGTTTACGGTGCTGTACTGCAATCTGGGGACGGCGCTGGCCGTGTGGACCCTGTACAGCATCTCCGGGGTGGATATCCGCTCCCTGCTGCCGGATCTGCCCATGCCGATGCTCATCATCATAGGGGAGGGCTGCTTCTTCTTTATGGATGTGCTCTATGAAGCCTCCGTCAGCCTGTACCTGAAACGCTTCCGCAGACTCCTCTTTCCAAAACGATAATAGCGGGGACGGGTTTCCGTCCCTTTTTTATTTTGCGCCCCTCGCCAAAATCGGAAAAAATGTAACATCTTTTCCCTTCGGTTGACATTCGACCGCTTATAACTTATGATAAGCAGGTAAAATTGTGGGAGGGTATAGCCTTTGGAGACGAACGAAAAGCGGCCGCTCAGCAAAAGAGAAAAACTCCTCATGCTGGGAGAGGGACTGCTGTGCC
>CAYUHW010000029.1:0-10708 GCA_964444605.1 uncultured Christensenella sp.
CGGCTGGATTCATCCCTGCTGCACCTATCCCCTCAGCGACATTACCCTGGACGTACCCGTACAGCTTTAATCGGGTTGCATACACTCCCTCGGTTTTTACCGGGGGAGTTTTTGTTTGCCGCATCAAAAAAACTCCCCGAAAAAGGGGAGCCATAGGAACGGGGCGCATCAGTATGTTAGATTAAATCCCTGCAGAAGATGGCGGAGAGCGGTCTTCTGCCCGGATTGAGCCATGGCCTGCTGCAAAAGCTCAGGGAAGGCTTCCTGGGGAATGCGCAGGGTTTCCGGCCAGAAGCGGGCTTTAGATATGTATCGGCTCTGATTTTGATACACGTTCTCCATGGAATAGAAGGGGAGATAGCGCATACTGCGCATGCTGTGCTCCATAATCAGCAGGTGGGGAGAGCGCATCTCGTAGGTGAGGTAGGTGTCGTCCACTCCGTCCCCGTCCTTGTCCAGACGGTCAAAAATCATGAGTACATGGGCGCCGTTGACCACCAAGTCCCCGCCGATGGCTTTGTCGTAGGGAATCTTATTGTCGTTGCTCTTAGATAGGGCGCCAATGTTAAAAATCTTCCATCCCGTGCCCTCGTTGCTCAGGTTCAGCCCTGCCAGCTTAAAGGTCCACACCAAGGCTCCCACGCACTGCATGCCCGCATACCGGTAGGTGCCGTTGGCATCGGTGACGGGGGAAGCCAGCTTTTTGCCGAAATCGGGGTTAATGCCCCAATCCTCCTCCTGCTGGTAGGCCCCCTTTCCCTGATAGGGAATGGTATAGCCCCGCTCTCCCAGATAACTTAGCACAGCCGCTCCGGCGCTGAGGACCCCTTCCCGGGTGTACAGCCCTGCTTCCGCGGCCTGTTCGTAAATATAGGCATTGGCTTCCTGTACATCCAGCACCTCTTGGGCGGGGGACTGGAGTGGGGACAAGCCCTCGGCATCGATGAAGTAATGATAGCCGGAGCGCACCGTCAGCGGGTAGGGGGTGCCGACACGTCCCTCTGCATCCCTTAGCCAAAGGAAATAATCCCCGTCATACTTAAAGAAGGAGAAGGAGGTGCCCTCACAGTCCACCCAGTCCGGGGAGTCTGTTAAAGGCTCCTTCTCTATGCGGGTAAAACAGCAGGCGGCAATGGGGGCAGAGGCGGTAAAGCGCACCACCCCGCCTGTGACGGAAAGTTCCAGCACCTGAGGGGCTTCCTCTCCAAAGGAAAACGTGGGCAGCAGACAGCACACCAACAGGAGGCAGACAAGGGTTTTGACGCTTCTCATGGCTGTACCTCTCTTATAAAATGCAAATCTTCAAACCCTTCCTGCACAAGGGTCAAATCGTCCCCATCTTGGGAGAAGCTGCAGACGAAGCTGCCGCCCTCAAAGCTGAAATGCAGCGTTCCGTCCTCCTCCGAAAAAGTGCCTAAACAGGCAGCATTCCCATAGGTAAGGGCAAAGGCATAGTCCCCGGTAAGATTCAACGTCAAAGATACCCCGTCCATGCTTAAAACCCAAAGCCCTTCGTAGGGAAGGGGAACAGCCGTAGGAGCGGGAGTAGGCGCTTCGGTAGGGGCGGGGGTCGGGGAAGGGGCAGAGGACGGGGAAGCGGATTCTCCGCCAACGGTTACGGTGATGCTCTCCACGGCGGGAGGATTGGTGCGGGGGGAAGGCTCCTCGGCGGGAGTCTTCTGTCCGCAGGCACAGAGCAGGCACAGAGCCCACATGAATACAAGCAGAGCGCACAAGCGGCGCATGGTCATTCCTCCTGATTGAAAACTTATCGAACCCGCAGCTCCCAAAAGGCTACGGCACTGGCGGCGGCTACGTTTAAGGAATCCACCCCGTGCGCCATGGGAATGCGCAGGGTATAATCACAGGCGGCAATGGTGCCGTCCTTGAGCCCGTCTCCCTCAGCGCCTAAGAGAATGGCCAGCTTTTTTGCGGCGGGGAGGGCGGGGTCGCCCAGAGAAAGGGAGTCCTCCTTCAAAGCCATGGCGGCGGTGACAAAGCCCTGGGCTTTTAATCGGGACAGGGCGGTTTGGGGCCAGTCCTCCTGGGGAATATACGCCCAGGGAACCTGAAACACCGTGCCCATGCTTACCCGCACCGCCCGCCGGTTCAAAGGGTCGCAGCAGGTGGCGGTCAAAAGCAGAGCGTCCACGTTCAAAGCGGCGGCGGAGCGGAAGATGGCGCCGATGTTGGTAGAATCCACCACTCCCTCCAAAATGGCAATGCGGCGGGCGTCTTTGCATAAATCTTCAGGGGGAAGCTGCCGGGGACGCTCCATGCAGCAAAGAATCCCCCGGGTCAATTCATACCCCGTCAGGGCGGAAAGCACCTCCCTGTCCCCCGTGTACACGGGGCATTGGGGATGGCTCTCTATAAGCTCCTGGCCCTGCCCCTCTAAATGCCGCCGTTCCATGAGAAAGGAGCGGGGGCGGCAGCCGGCGGCCAGCGCACTGCGAATGACCTTGGGGCTTTCGGCAATAAAGATGCCTCGGCCGGGATCCAAGCGGTTCCTCAGCTGGTTCTCCGTCAGCTTTGCATATACATCCAGTTCCGGGATGTTTAGTCCCTCTATCTCCACAATCTGCGCCATGGCTTCCTCATTTTAAAAGACTTTTTATTATTATAGCATACGGCGCTTCCCTTTCAAAGCATGGGTGCGGGGGAAAGAATTAAAAATGTGTTAAAAAGTAAAATATGCATTAAACTTTGCCCGCCGCTATTGACGAAGAGAACAGGGTTCTGTACCATGGGATATCATGCAGAGCCCAAGGGCAGATATTTCAGGAGGAGACGGTATGGATAAGAAAAAGCAGGTCATCATCATCGGCGCAGGCCCTGCAGGCTTGACGGCGGCGGTGGAACTGATCAAAAAGGGCTACGGTGTAACCGTTTTGGAAGCCAGCGACCGCATCGGGGGCATTTCCCAAACCGTCCGTTACCACGGCAACCGCATGGACATCGGCGGCCATCGCTTTTTCACCAAGGACGAGGAGGTCAACCGCTGGTGGCAGGAGCTGCTGCCCTTGCAGGGAAGCCCCGCCTGGGACGATCTGATTACCCATGCGGAAAAGGAATTTGCAAAAGACGGCCCCGACCCTGAGCAGACCGACGAGGTCATGCTCCTTCGGGAGCGGGTGTCCCGCATCTATTTCCAACATCATTTCTTTGACTATCCCATCTCCATGAAATGGGAGACCATAAAGAACATGGGGCTGTTCACCACCATGAAGGCGGGGTTCAGCTATCTGTACGCCTGCGTGCACAAGCTGCCGGAGACCTCTCTGGAGAACTTTTATGTAAACCGCTTTGGACGGGTGCTGTACTCTATGTTCTTTGAAAGTTACACGGAGAAGCTCTGGGGGCGGCATCCTCGGGACATTTCCGCCGACTGGGGCGCCCAGCGGGTCAAGGGGCTGTCCATCCGCGCCATTATCAAGGATATCTTTCGAAAGCTGTTCCATATAGGCAGTCAGGAGGTGGAGACCTCCCTCATCGAGCAGTTCCATTATCCCAAACTGGGGCCGGGACAGCTATGGGAGCTGGCGGCTAAAAAAGCGCAGGAGAACGGCGCCCTTTTGCGCATGGAGACCGCCGTGACCGCTCTTCACGGAAAGGACGGGCGCATTGCTTCCGTAACCGTGCAGACCAAGGAGGGGACGGAGGAGCTTTTTGCCGATGTTTTCCTTTCCTCCATGCCTGTAAAGGATTTGATGGCGGGGCTGGAGGGGGTCAGCGTTCCCGAAACCGTGACGAAGGCCGCAAAGGAGCTGCCCTACCGGGACTTTGTCACCGTGGGACTGCTGCTGAAGCATTTAAAGATCGGCAACAACACCAAGCGCACCACGGTGGAGGGGCGGATTCCCGACTGCTGGATCTATGTGCAGGATAAGGGCGTGAAGCTGGGACGGGTGCAGGTGTTCAACAACTGGTCCCCCTACATGGTGGAAAAGCCGGAAAGCACCGTTTGGGTAGGTTTGGAATATTTCTGTACCGAGGGGGACAGTATGTGGACCATGTCCGATGAGGAGTGGCTGGCTTTCGGTCAAAAGGAGCTGTGCGCCATTGGCCTTATGGAAGAAGGCACCGTGCTGGACGGCCATGTGGAGCGAATCCAAAAGGCCTATCCTGCCTACTTTGACGGCTATGCCCATATGGACGAGATTATACGGTATCTCAACGGCTTTGAGAACCTCTATTGCATCGGCCGCAACGGGCAGCACCGCTACAACAATATGGATCATTCCATGGCCACGGCCTTTGCCGCCGTACGGGCCATGGAGGGCGAAGGAAGCCGGGAAGCCCTCTGGCAGGTGAACACGGAAAAGGTGTACCACGAGAGCAAATAAGGGGGCAATCCCTACTTTTTTGAAGGAAAAAGCGTCCTAAAGGGAAATAGACGGGGACAAAAACGGGAAAGTTTACTTCCGCTCTTGCAAAATTCGTCGATTCAGGGTACAATAGGGGTACCACACACAAGGAGGACTCACACTTGATCCAAATCATTCATGGGGAAAAGGGCACCGGCAAGACCAAGAAAATCATCGCCATGGCCAATTCCGTATCCGAGAGCATTAAGGGCAGCACCGTTTTCATGGACGACGACACCAGCTACATGTATGACCTCGGATACAGCATCCGCTTTGTGAATGTAACTGAGTTTGACATGGACGCTCCCGACCTGTTCCTGGGCTTTATCGCCGGCATGACCGCCTCCGATTACGACCTGGAGTACATTTTTGTGGATCGTTTCCTTAAGATTATCGGCAAGCCTTTGGAGGAGCTGGAGGGCTTCTTTAAGCGGCTGGAGCAGTTTACCGCTGTTCACAAGCTCATTGTGGTGCTCTCCGTCAGCGAGAGTGAGGAGCAGCTGCCGGCCTTCATGCGCCCCTATCTGGTGGCATAAGGCACCAAAATACAGTTTGTTTTTATGGAGGGGGCGTTGTAAGGCTCCCTCTTTGTTATGAAAGAAGGAAAAGGCAGATGGAAGAAGAAAAGCGTACCAAACAGACGGAATTCGCAGAAGCGGCGGAGCCTGTGACCGTGAAGGTTTCAAGGGCATCCTCCAAAAGGAGCTTAGGCAGTGAGCAAAAGAAGCGCAGAAAGCACCTCTATGGGGGCGTAAACCCCCTGGTATGCCTGGTGCTTTGCGTCATGTGCGCCTGCATCGGTGTCTTGGCGGCACAGCTTTACTATGAGGGAAAGTATGCGGATTTTCTGGACATTCGGGACGCCATGGCCATTGTGGAGGATGAGTATTACTTCTACGATGATAAAACCAAGGAGAAGATGATTGTAGGCGCCATGAAGGGCATCGCCGCCTACATTGACGATAAGTACGCCGAATACTATACGGACGAGGAGTATGCGGCCCTTTTGCAGTCGGATTCAGGCAACTATATCGGCGTGGGCATCAGCGTGGTGGAAACGGCTGTAGGCGAATTTTACATCAAGGCCGTTTTTCCCAACACCCCTGCTTCCGAAGCCGGGCTTTTGACGGAGGACAGGCTCCTTTCCATCAACGGCCAAAGTTGCGAAGGACTGGAATTGAATGACTTTTTGGCCTTCTTCAGCCACGAAGAGGGGGATGTAAACACCCTGGAGGTGGAGCGGCAGGGGGAGGCCCTTTCCTTTACCATGACCATGCGGGAAGTGTACCAGCCCTTTGTGGAATATAAGATGCTGGAGGGGAACATCGGCTACATCTGCATTACCGAGTTCCACGGCAGCGCCGACGAAGAGGTGGAACAAGCCATGGCGGCTCTGCGGGAGCAGGGCATGGAGAAGCTGGTGCTGGATCTGCGGGACAATCCCGGCGGGTCTTTAACCGTGGTGTGCGGCGTGGCCGAGCAGTTTTTGCCCAAGGACAGTTTGATTACCACCATCCGCAGCCGCAACGGCTGGGAGAACACCTACTACACTCACAAAGAGGGGAGCAACATCCCCATGACCGTGCTCATTAACGGCAGCTCCGCTTCCGCCAGCGAGCTTTTGTCCGGCGCCCTGAAAGATTACGATAGAGCCGTTCTCTTCGGCACCACCACCTACGGCAAGGGCATTGTCCAGACCTTTTACAGCGTAAAGGGCAATATCGGCGGCATCATGAAGCTGACCACCGACGCTTACTTCACACCCAACAATGTGTGCATTCATGGGGAGGGCATTGCGCCGGATTATGAAGTGGAGCTGCCGGAAGATGTGTTATATTACAATGTGTACTCCATTCCCTATGAGCAGGATACCCAGCTTCAGGCGGCAGTGGAGTACCTCAAGGGGCATTAAAAGAGTAAACTCCTTGCAATTCTGTTGACAGCACGGGGGTTTTATGATAATATTACCTGTGCTTATTCTGGGGATGTATGGGATGGGGCTTAGTCCCTTTCCATCCGGATATACAACGAATAAAATCCTACAGGGGGAACAAGAATGAAGTATTACACCGCAGACTCCATCCGCAACGTGGGCGTATTCGGCCACGCCGGCGAGGGCAAGACCACTTTGGTGGAAACCATTCTCTACAATGCCGGTCTCGTAGACCGTGTGGGCAAAGTAGAGAACGGCGGCACCGTTTCCGACTTTGATCCTGAAGAAATCAAGCGCGGCTGCTCCATCAACATGAGCGTGCTGCCCGTAGAATGGAAGGATACCAAGATTAACTTTATCGACGCACCCGGCGGCTACGACTTCTACGGCGATGTGGCTTCCGCCATGTTCCTGTGCGACAGCGCCATCATCGTGGTGGGCGCCGTTTCCGGACCTGTGGTAGGTGCCGAGAAGGCCATGGCCATGTGCCATGAGCAGGGCAAGCCCCACATCATGGTCATCAACCAGATGGACCGTGAAAACGCCAACTTCGAGAAGGTCATGGCTTCCGTCAACGAGAAGTTCGGCCCCTCCGTGGTGCCCATCCAGCTCCCCATCATGCAGGGCAGCAACTTCGTGGGCTTTGTGGATATCGTAAACTCCACCGCTTACAAGTTCGGTCCCAAGGGTCTTGAAGAGATTGCCGTTCCCGGCAACCTGGAGTCCGAAGTCCAGGAGCTCTATGAGAAGCTCACCGAAGCCGCCGCCGAAACCGACGAAGAGCTCATGGAGAAGTTCTTTGAGGAGATGGAGCTGCCCAAGGAAGACATCCTCTACGGCCTGAGCAAGGGCGTAAAGGAAGGCACCGTGACCCCCGTGGTCTGCGTCTCCGCTCTCAACAATGCCGGCGTTAAGACTCTGGTGGACAACATCGTCCATTATCTGCCCTCCGCCGCCGAAGCCAAGCTCCCCGAAGCTACCGACGCCAACGGCGAAGCCGTAGCCCTCACTCGGGACGGCAAGATGGTATGCCATGTGGCCAAGACCATCAACGACCAGTTCGGTAAGTACTCCATCGTCAAGGTCATCCGCGGCACTCTGGATCTGTCCGTGGCGCCTTACAATGTAAACTCCGAGAAGCTGGAGAAGGCCACCGCTCCCTCCCTCATGCGGGGCAAGAAGGCCATCGCTCTGGATAAGCTCAACGCCGGCGACATCGGCGCTCTGGCGAAGCTCCAGTACACCGGCACCAACGATACCCTCTGTGATCAGAGCGACATCGTGAAGGTGAAGCCCATCAGCTTCCCCGCTCCCTGCATCAGCATGGCCATCAACTCCAAGAAGCAGGGCGAGGACGATAAGGTCATCGCCGGCCTCAACCGTATCCGTGAGGAAGATCCCACCATCACCATCGAGAAGAACGTGGAGACCGGTGACGTGCTTCTGTGCGGTCTGGGCGAAAAGCATCTGGATGTGGTCTGCGGCAAGCTGAAGAACAAGTCCAATGTGGAAGCCGTTCTGGTGGAGCAGCGCATCCCCTACCGTGAAACCATCCGCTCCATGGCTGAAGCCGAAGGTAAGCATAAGAAGCAGACCGGCGGCAGCGGTCAGTTCGGCGTGGTCAACATCCGCTTCGAGCCTGCGGAAGAAGGCACCGACTTCGAGTTCGTAGATGCCATCGTTGGCGGCGTTGTGCCCCGTGAGTACATTCCCGCCGTTGAAAAGGGTCTCCGTGAGGCCATGGTGCACGGCGTTCTGGCCGGCTACCCCATGATTGGCGTCAAGGCCACCCTGTACTTCGGCAAGTACCATCCCGTGGATTCCAAGGAAGTCGCCTTCAAGTCCGCTGCCCGTCTTGCTTACAAGGCCGCTTGCGCAAAGGCTTCTCCCGCCCTCATCGAGCCCATCTACAGCTACAAGATTTGGGTTCCCAATGACAACGTGGGCGATATCATCGGCGACTTGAACCGCCGCAGAGGCCGTATGCTGGGCATGAACCCCGTCAACGGCGGCACCGAGATTGATGCCGAAGCACCTCTTGGCGAAATGACCAAGTACGCCACCGACCTGCTGGCCATGACCCAGGCTCGCGGCTCCTTCAAGTCTGAGTTCGTCCGCTATGAGGACGTGCCCGCCGAGAAGGCCAAGAAGATCATCGAAGCCGCCAAGGTGGAGGACGAAGACGAGGAGTAAGCTCCCCTTCCCAAACAAAGACAAAGAGAGAGTCGAAAGACTCTCTCTTTTTTACTTAAAATCAGCCGGGGAAAATGCACGGAATATTGACGCATAGCGCATAGCGTATTATAATTTTTTTATACCGAAAGGGAAAACGGAGAAAAGACAACGGAGGATGGCATGATTGATTTTAAAAACGCAACTTTTCTTAAACTGAGGCCTGTCAGCGACCGTGATTTTGCAGGCCTGATTACGCCCATGTTTGTATCGGACGAAAGGATTATTCAGTCTTTTCGGGGCATACGGGACGGGGTGGTGTTCACCAACAAACGCATCTTTGCCATCAATGTGCAGGGCATTACCGGCACGAAAAAGGATTTTACCTCCCTGCCGTACAGCAAAATCCAGGCCTTTTCCGTGGAAACGGCAGGAGTTTTGGACTTGGACAGCGAGCTGGAGCTGTGGTTCTCGGGGCTTGGCAAAGTTAAATTTGAATTCGTAGCCCGTGCAGATGTTGCGGACATCTGCCGCATGATATCGGAAAGAGTGCTTTAAGAAACAAAGAGAGCCCATGGGCTCTCTTTTTTATGTGCACAAGGGACGCTCCTGTCCCGGCTCCATTTCCTTGTGGAAATAGGCATACACGGCTTGGGCGGCGGGGGTGCTCATGCCCTTGACGGCGGCCAGCTCCTCTACGGAAGCCTGCTCTATGGCATGCATGGTCACAAAGGCGTCAAAGAGAGCCCGCTTGCGCTTGTCTCCGATGCCGGGAATTTCGTCCAGACGGGAGAACAGGGCGTTCTTCTGCCGCAGGGTGCGGTGATAGGTAATGGCAAAGCGATGGGCTTCGTCCCGAATCCGCTCCAGCAAATGCAAGGGGGCACTGCTGCGGGGGAGGATAATGGGCTCCTCGCTGTCGGGGGTGTAGACCCACTCCTGCCGCTCCGCCAAGGCGATGACCGGGATAAAGGGCAGTTCCAGCTTCTGCAGTACTTTCTCCGCCACGGCAAGCTGGGTCTTGCCGCCGTCCACAATGAGCAGATCCGGGTAGGGCGCTCCCTTTTCCAAACGGCGGGTCAGCACCTCTTCCATGGAGATCAAATCGTCTCCCTTGGCATCGGCCTTGATGCGGAAGCGGCGGTATTCGTTCTTATTCGGCTTTCCGTTGGTAAAGACCACCATGGAGGCCACGGTGTCCGTACCCATGATGTGGGAGTTGTCGAAGCACTCCATGCGGTTGGGAATCTCTTCCAGCCCCAAAAGAACGCTGAGGGAAGCCAGAGCCCCTTCGTCCCGATCCCAGGCCTTTTCCCGCAGTGCCTTCTCCTTTTCCAAAAGCTCCGTACCGTTCTTCTGCGCCATTTCAATGAGCCGCAGTTTGTCTCCCCGCTGAGGGGCAAGAAGGTACACCCGCCGCCCGGCGGCCTTGGTCAAAAGCTCCTCCAAAGCAGGGGTGTCGGCAGGAAGGAAGGGGAGCAGAACCTCCCGCGGGGGGCGGTTGTCCGGGCGGGCATACTGCTGCATGAGAAAGGCGGTAAGAATGTCTTCGGGTCTATCTTCGGGACGAGCCTGCATGGCATAGTGCTCCGTGCCGATAATCTTTCCGTTGCGGACGAAGAGGGCATATACCAGCGTGTCCTCCTCCAAATGGGCGGGGACATACACGTCCGCCTCGTACTCCTTGGGGAAAATGGCCGCCTGCTTGGACTGGAGCTTTTCCACGGTTTTAAGCCGATCCCGAAGGATGGCGGCCTGCTCGTAGTCCATGCGTTCGGAGGCCTCCCACATCTGCTTTTTCAGGGAGGCTTCCACCTGCTCTGTATGCCCCTCCAAAAAGGAGATGACGTCCTTCAACAAAGCGTGGTATTCTTCCCGGCTGACTTCGCCGGAGCAGGGGGCACAGCACTTGCCGATGTGGTGCATGAGGCAGGGACGCTCCCGCCGTGCCATGGCCTTGTGCAAATCCTTTTTGCAGTGGCGGATGGGAAACTGGGTGCGGATAATGGAAAGCTGTTCCTGCAGGGCAACGGCGGAAAGATAGGGGCCTAAGTAAGTCGCCCCGTCAGACTGAATCCGCCGCACCACCTCCACCCGAGGATAATCCCGGCGCAGATCTATGCGCACATAGGGGAAGTGCTTGTCATCCTTTAGAAGGATGTTGTATTTGGGCATGAACTCCTTGATGAGATTGCTCTCCAAACTCAGAGCTTCCGCCTCGTTATGCACCCCAATG
>CAYUHW010000030.1:0-8986 GCA_964444605.1 uncultured Christensenella sp.
ACATTTTTTCTCTCAACATCCCCTTCCCGGCCGTTTGGGAACGGTTGCCGGGGTGTCAGTTTAAATGCAATGAGAGAGGACTGAGGGGTTGGCTTATACCGCATTCAAAACTTATGGATGAGAACTTAACGAGTTTGTGTCATCGATAAGTCAATCCCTCAGTCGCTTTCAGCGACAGCTCCCTTTACACAGGGGAGCCGGGGAGATGTAAAAGCCTTTTCAATGCTAAAAGCTGAGTACGGCGAAAACTCTTTTATAACGCAAGGCTCCCCTTATTGAATAAGGGGAGCCGGATTGTGAGCGTATTGAACAAGACTGAGGGGATAAGCAGAAAAAAGGGACGCAGAGCGTCCCTTCCTCAACCCATCCGCAGGATGGATTTCACATTGCGCAGCAATATTTTACCTGTGCTTCGCACAGATTTCACCGCCCCAGGCCCCAGGCCTTGCGGCCTTCGGCCCATTCGCCAAAAAATCACCCTAGACAAGAATGCCGAAATACTGCAAAATACCGTTGTAGATCCCCTCCATCATCTTCTGCTGGAAGGCCCCGTCCTGCAAGTTGGCATAGTCCGTTTCGTTCTTCCAATTGCCCACCACCAGCACGGCGCAGGGACAGCCGCACTTTCTGCACACATCGTCGGGGTTGACCTCATAGCCGTTCTTCTTCCCGTCTCCGGTCTGCCGCTTCATGCCCGTGGCCTCAATGTACCCGTCCAAAACGGCACGGCAAAAGTCCTCATTCTTTTGGGTGCCCCGCACATAGGCCGCCGAGGTCTTGGCAGAAATATGGTTGGCAATGATGCGGATGACCACCTCGCACTCCGCATTCTTAAAGGTCTTGGCTCTGTCCGTGTTCTCATAGGTGCCCGTGGAGTCCGTACGGCTGAGAATCACCGTCGCCCCCTGCTCCTCCAGATAGTCCTTGAGCTTTAGGACAAACTCCAGATTGTAGACCGCCTCCTCGGGGTACTTGGAGGAGCCGTCTCTGCAGGGATCCAAGCCGATAATCCGCCCGTATAGGGGAGCAGAGGGATCCTGCCCGGGGGCCGCCGTCACAAGCAGGGTGGGCTCGGCAGAAGGGGTTTCCGGGGCCGTATTGGGAGTGCCCGCTGCAGGGGTTTCCGCAGGGCTCGTGGGGGCGGGGGTATACTCCTCAACGGGAGGCGGCGCAGTGGGGTCATCGGGGTTCACGGAGGCGCTGGCTTCCTTCTGCACGGCGTCCTTCATGGCGTCTACCACCGCAGGGCCGTTCTTCACCGCCCAGGCAATGCCCGTATACAAAAGCACGATGAGGGCAATTACCCCCAGACAGAACAGGGAGAACCCTACAGGGTTTCCGATGCGCAGTCTTCTTCTTCTGTGTTTAATCTGTTTCATGGTTTCTCCTCGCCCTCGGGGCGTTCCTCTTCAATCTTTGTGAGCCCATTTTAACATGAAGGAGGGTCTCTGTGACGCATTTCGAAAAAGTTTTACAAAAAAGATAAAATAATGGCAAGATTTTCCCTCCTCATCTCTGGTAAAGTATAGTAAAGTATAGTAAATTATAGCTAAGAGATTCTCCGTCCCATCTTTTGGCAGAAAGCGAGTATATATGCCCTACATTTTAACCCACACCGCCTTTGGGTATGAAGTTCTGGAAGCTCTGGGGCAAGACCCCGAAGCCGCCTCCCCCAACTTCTATCTGGGCTGCTGCGGTCCCGACCCCTACTTCTTCTATCAGCCCTTAAAGTCTTTGTTCAAGCGCACTTATGACGATTTGGGCCACAAGTTCCACAGTCTTCCCGCCGACCGCCTCTTTTCGGCCATGCTCCCCGCCATCGATCAGGTGGAGAAGGACTTTCTGCGGGGCATGGTGTGCCATTTCTGCCTGGACGCCGCCGCCCATCCCTACGTCACCTCCCGCCCCCGCAGTATGGGGCACAGCCTTATGGAGGTGGTCATGGATATGCAGCTTTACCCCGCCTTGTCAAAGAAAATCCTAACCCCCGCCAAACGCCAGTGGGGAGCGGATTTGGACAGGCTGGATCTATATATGTCCCGCACCGCCGAGAAGGCCACAGGAGAGGCCGCACTCGGGATATATAAGTCCTCCGCCCGCAGTTTTTTGACCCTGATGAAGCTGAGCTATGACCCTACAGGCCGCAAGCGCAAGGTCTTTTCCGTTCTGGAGCGTCCCTTTACCAAGCCCGGCAATTTCTCCGGCTTCATGCTCACCGAGGGCATTCCCGACGAGCTGGACGTGATGAATGCCAACCATATCCCCTGGCGCAACCCCAAGAACCCTGAGGTTCTGCGCCGTGAGAGCTTTACGGAGCTGTACGCCTTGGGCTTGGAGGAGGCTGTCCGCTGTCTTAAGCTCCTGGATCAGGGGGACACGGAGGGCTTCTTGTCCCGTGCGGCCCACAACTGCATGGAGTACGGACCCATTGTCGCCTCCAAGGAACCCCTATGAGCCTGCGTTCCGTTTGTTTTACCGGTCATCGGGAACTGCCGGAGGTTGCTTCCACAGCCTACCGCACCATGGTGCACGACACCCAATCCGCCATTCTCTCCGCCATAGAAGAGGGGGCAACGGACTTTTACGCAGGGGGTGCCCAGGGCTACGATTTGCTTTGCGCCGAGCTGGTGCTGATGCTTAAGGCGCGCTTCCCTGCCATCCGCCTTCATCTGGTGCTCCCCTACGACGGCTTTGCCCGTGGGGAGCGGTACCAACCTGTGCTGGAGGGAGCCGATGAAATCATCAGCCTAAACGCCTCCTACCGCCGCGGCTGTCTCATGATGCGCAACCGCCGTCTGGTGGAGGAGGGGGACTTGTGCATTGCCTACCTCCATCAACAGACCGGCGGCACCGCCTTCACCGTCAGCGCCGCACGGAAAAAGGGGATTCCCGTTGTCCTTCTGTAAGAAAAGCCCTCGGGCTTTCTTTTTTTGCCCGCAATTTTCCTTTATCCCCCAATTCAGGCGGAGGATGCCGGTGTTCATGGCACGAAGCATTGGCAGGAAAAATTCCATGTTTATGCAAAATTTCTTCTCGTCCCCTTTTCCTCCTTTCATCTCCATTCTACCACGGAGATTCGGACGAACCGCAACATCCCCATGTCTAACCTGTAAACAGTTGGGCATTTGGGAGAAGTTTTTTGGGGGCGCGGGGCGGCGGAAGGGCAAAGCCCTTCTCTTCGGCGCAAAAAGAGGGAGCCAAAGGCTCCCTCTTTCGTGCCGAAGGGTTCGCAAAGGGAACCCGCCGCCCCCCTACTTTCGCTGTACCTCGATGCCCACTACGCCGTAGCGGGCCTGTTCCTCCGTGCTATAGTATAGATCCATGTCCCGAGGGTCGGCTTCTCCCACGTCTTCCTCCGTATACCCGCATTTCAGCAGAGGCAAGGCGGCATAGAGGGACGCAAAGCTTTCAAACACATGCATGGCCTTTACCTCCACCGTAAAGGGCGCTTCCGTTCCCTCCGTGCAGGTAAACTCAATCTCATTCCCCACCTGAACTCTTTGCCGCTTTTCGTCATATAGCCGCAGTTCTATGGTTTTCTGCCCCGATTGAATCATTTTAAATGGGCTCAGCTTTAGCTTCATGGCATGTTTCATTTTAATTCCCCTCTTCCCTTTCGTTTCATCATTTACGCCGTGCTTTCTTGGGCTCATTTCATTATATCCGTTTCTCTCCCCAAATGCAACGCACTCCCTTATAAAAAAGAGACGGTCTCCCGCCTCTTTTCTCTACTATCTCTTTTCTTCCATATCACAGGCTTTTTTCAATCTCAGCACATTTCTGCCGAAATAAGCCGCCTCCCTCTCCTCATGGGTGATGAGCAGCAGGGTCTTCCCCTTTGTCCGCCTTTTCACGCAGTCCATAGCCCGTTCCCTGGTCTTTTCGTCCAGCCCCTTGAAGGGCTCGTCCATAAGCACCGCTTCTGCAGGATACAGCAAGGCCCTTGCAATGGCTACCCGCCGTCCCATACCGCCGCTGAGAGCCTCCGCAGGGGTTCTTTCCCAGTGTCTTAGCCCCAGCTCCTCCAGCACCTTGTAGATTTCTTCCTCAGAGACTCGGTTTCCCGTCACCAAGCGGATATTGGTTACTGCCGAAAACTTGGGCAGCAGCCTATCCTCCTGAAACACCGCCGAAACCTCCTTCGGCATGCCGTAAAACCGCCCCCCGCTGGGCATTTCCAGCCCCATAAGCAAGCGGAACAGGGTGGTTTTCCCACACCCCGAGGGCCCCAGCACGCAGGTGGTCTCCCCTATGGGCAGTCTTGCCGATAGGGGCGGCAGTGCCGTCACGGCTTCGTACCCTTTGGTCAATTTATCCAGCACAATCTCCATTACCGTCCCTCCAGCAGGGCATAGCCTCTTTGCATCCCCCACAGCACCAGCTTCTCAAATCCCACGCTGATTAGCACAATGACCGCCGTCCACGCCAGCAGATCGCTGGTCATAAAGTACACCTTGGCGTCGTACAGCCGTCCCCCCATGGAGTTGGCCGTCACGGCAATGACCTCCGCCGCCACCCCCGCCTTCCAGCAAAGGCCCAAGGCCGTCCCACAACCGCTGAGCAAAAAAGGCTTCAATGCGGGCAAATAGATATACATGAGCCGCCGCCCATAGGGCACCTTAAAGACCTGCCCCATCTCCAGCAGTGCCTTGTCCGTGCTTTTCACCCCCTGCCGTACGTTTTCATACAGCACGGGCAGCACCATCAAAAAGGAAATGAACACCGACAGCTCTCTGGCCTTTAAAAAGAACAGGCTGAGGATAATAAAGGAGGCCACGGGCACGGTTTTTGCCGCCTTCATATACGGCCACAGGAGCACTTCCACCCCCCGAAACCGTCCGGCCAGCAGTCCCAGCCCCGTTCCCAAAAGGGCGCCCAGCAAAAATCCCGCCGCTATGCGGGAAAAGGTGAAGCCCACCGCCTGCCAAAAGGACGCTTCCTGCACCAGTTCCATAAGCCGCACCGCCGTCTTTATGGGGGAGCTCAAAATCAGCTCCGAGTTCAGCCCCATGGCCGCTCCCTGCCAAAGCACCAGCGCCAGCCCTACGGACATGGCCTTATAGACCCGCTCCTGTTTTTTCGTCAGTCCGGCCTCAGTTCCCATAGTAGAAGTCCCCATTGGGCAGTGCCCCGCCTATGGCCTCAGGCTTTTGCCCGTGGAAAATGATCAAAATGGCTTGGGTGCTGTCCGCCATTTTCTCCCCCTGTATGCACACCATGTGGCAGTAGGGGATGGCTTGCTCCGCAACCTCGCTTTTTACATTGATATATTTCTCCACCAGTTGTGCGGCCTCTGCCACATTCCCGTTTACATACTCTACGGAAGCCTCAAACTCCTCCAAAAACTTTTCCACCGCCTCGGGATGACTTTCTGCAAACTCCTTCCGGACAAACACCCCGGAGGTTATTAAGCGGGTTCCCGTGCCCAGCTTGTCCCACTCCTCCGTCAGGTCCATGCACATCTGAAGCCCCTCCACCTTGCTCATGGCCACGGTTACATAGGGCTGGGGCAGCATACAAAGAGCGCTGTCCATGGCCGAAAGCTGGGCCACAATCTCCCCCGGCTCGCTCTTCCACTCCACCTGCACATCTTCTCCCAGCTTTAGCCCCTTCTGTTCCAGCAGATAGGCGAGGGTGTACTCTGGGGTGGAGCCCTTTCCCGTGGCATACAGGGTCTTCCCCTTTAAATCCTCTATGCTTTGGACGCTATTGCCCCCCTTTTCCAGCACATACAGCACCCCCAGGGTGTTTACGCACAGCATCTGCACCTCAACATTGGTTATGTTATACAGAACAGAGCCCAGGTTCACCGGCACGGAGATAATATCCAGCTCCCCCTGAATAAACAGAGGCGTCAGCTCGTCCGCCGAGCCGGCCAAGGTGAATTCATAGCTGTTCTCCGTTTTTCCTATCTCATTCTCCTCTAACAGCTTCACCATACCCATGGTGGTGGGGCCCGTCAGCCCGCCCAGGCGCACTGCTTCCTTCTCGCTCTTCTTTTCCTCTTCCTTAACGCATCCCACGGCGCTTACAGCCATCAGCAGACACAATATCCACGCAATTGCTCTTTTCATCGGTATCCTCTTTCGCTTCCTTTTGTTTCCTCCGTATTATAGCGGGCTTTCTGCCGCTTATTTGTTGCCACGGCAACATTTCACTTTTGAGCGAAAGGGGGGCGGCGGAAGGGCTTCGCCCTTCTCTTCGGCCTTTGGAGCGTTCCGCCCCCACCAAAAAAGCACCCGATCTCTCAGGTGCTTTCTTCTCACTGTTCCACTCGGTTAAAGAAGCATACCACGCGGGTCTGCCCGCCCTTGGTGCAGGTGTACAGCACCAAGTCATAGCCGCTGTCCGCCACCCGCTCCGTGGCATCGTCCTCGTCCGGGTTGATGATCTCCCGCTTCTCCAGGGCAAACTCCACAGCGTAGCCGTTCATGTCCGTAAACGTGCACGCCGCCCCAATGGTCAAATCCTTCAGTCCCCCAAAGTGCCGCTCGTAGTTGTGTCCCGCAATGACCAAATCGTCCGTGTACAGGCTCCCAAACTGCCGGCAGGGGGCTCGGGTCAGCTTGTTATAGTCCCAATCGGAGATAATCGGCAGCTCCACCCCCATCTCGGGAATGCTCACATACCCGATGTAAAGCTGTCCGTCCACCCGCACCTCCGGCATGTCCGGGATAAAGGTGGGCTCCGGCGTAGGCGTCCCCGGGGCGCCGCTCTCCCCCGCCTCTTTGGGCGCAGGGGTGTCGGTTTTCAGGGGGATACTGCTTGCACGGGCAATCTGCTCCTGCACGGCGGCCAGCCCCTCTTCGGCGGCCTCCCCCGCCTGCCGATTCTCCTCTTCGTTATATAAAAGCAGGAGCAGTGCTGCACTCAGCAGCACCACTCCCAATACTACCAGCGCTATGCCGGCTTTACGCTTCTGCATGTTCGTTCTTGCGCTTCTTCAGCAGGATGACGCCCGCCACCAGTACGCACAGACCCATTCCGCCAAAGGCGTACACAGGCCAGTTCAGCTGACCGGTCTGGATCAAGCCCTTTCTGGTGTTGGTGATGGTCACCTTGTTGCCCTCGGTGCGGTAGCTGGCACGGTACTTCTCCGGCACAACTTCCTTCACCTCATACTTGTAGGGAGTGCTGGTCTGCTCGTCCTCATAAGGCAGAGCCGTGAACTCGCCCTTCCACTCGTTCTCCTCGCTCAGAAGCAGCCGCGCATACTCGTTGCCGTCCTGATAGAGAATCACTTCCACGGAATCGGGGCGATCCTTGCTGTTCCGCCGGTCGTTCCACACCTTCTCCACAGCAATGGTGCGGTCGTCCATCTTGCCTTCCAGGGTAAAAATCCAGTCCACCTCACCGGCACGGTTGGCGTACTCATTGCCCAGAGTCAAAGGCACCTGCAGGTTTACCACCAGCTTGCCGCTCTCCCCCTGACGGTAGGAGCCCAGCTTCACGTTGTCGGTGAGACCGTCCGTCTCCCCGGGGGTGCCGCTGAAAATGCGGGTGGTGGCGCCGTCCTTCACGTTGTCCACGGTCATGGTCAGCTGGTTCAGGAAGTCGTTCATCTCCGCCACGGACTTCTCAATGGCCTTCACGTCCTCCTGATAGATGGGATTCCCTTCCTCATCATGGAGCACCGCCCGCATGTACACGTCTACGTAGTCATACTCCGTCAGCGTGTTGGTGGCCGTAATCTCCAACTGCCGGCTGTCGCCGGGCATCATGTTGCGGAAGTTCACCGTCTCAGACTGGGTGAACAGGTCACGGCTGGCCGGAATCACATCACAGCCCACGGCAACCAGCACCATCAGTCCTACCAACAACCCAAGGGTCAGTTTTCTCAGATTCGTCTTCATCTTTCTAACCCCCTATTTAGTTTCCACTCTTTAGCGTGGAGGGATTGACTCCCCACGCATCAACTACCGCACTGGCAGGTTCAGACTGAATGCCGTCGGCCAGAATCTCTACACAGAGTTCATAGCCTTCTTCGGGGGCTTCCACCAGCGGTTTACACTCGGTGAACAGCTCCTTCGTGAGGCCACCGGGGGCAACAGGACTGGTATAGTAGTAATATTCGCCCTGCTTCACCCAGCCGTCCAACTTCCAAGTGATGGTGTAGTCGTCGCTCTTGGCAGCCTTAACGTTTCCGTTACCGTCCTGCCAGTTGACCACTACCATGGCCCGAAGATACGCATCAATGTTGCCGGTGTTCTTCACCTTCACATCGTTTTTAACCTGGCCGTTAAAGCTCTCTTCAACGGAGGTCGTTACCTTGGCGGGATTGAATATGTTGTTGATTTCCTCCGTGGAGGTAAAAATCCAGGCCAGGGTGGTGCCGACGAGTCCAATCGCCAGCACCAGCACGGAGGCCAGCACCACAAAGGTGCGGTTCCAACGGAGTTTCTTGACCTTGCGGCCATTCTTGTTCTTCATCTTCATGGCCTCCCTTCCTTATTCACTTTTTTCGGCCTTGCTTGCGCCCCACCAGTTCTTCGCCCAACTGCTTCCGCTCAACCAGTTCTTTTTGCTCAGCGTGTTGGTGAAGGTGATGACGTTCTCGCTTGCATCCGCACCCAGAGTGATGGAATTTTTCTCCTTATCACTGGAAGCGGTGTAACGCCAGCTCCAGCCGCCGTCTTCGGTGACGGTGTAGGTAGAACCGACCTTCAAGCCGGGGATGGTAGCGGATTCGCCTGCGCCGAGAACCACCTTGAGTCCCTCAGCGGGCAGGTCTTCGCCCTTTACGGTGAACACGAACTTATCGTTGGTGTCAAAGACACTGCTGGCCACCTTCTTGATAGTCAGGGAGGTGATGTCGTACTCGAACTTGGCGTAGTAGGTGGCGCCCACGTTCTTGCCATCGGTCTTCTGGGGAACAATCTTGTTGTCCGTTACCCAAGAAGCATCTACAGCCTCAGTGCAAGCCTCGTCCTTATACCAGCCGACGAACTTGAAGCCGTCTCCTGCGGTGGGGGTAGAGCCCTGAGCC
>CAYUHW010000030.1:9086-10678 GCA_964444605.1 uncultured Christensenella sp.
CCTCATCGATACGGATGTTCAGGGTGGCGGAGGTGGGGTCTACCTTATCGTATCCATCGATGTCGATGGCGGACTCGGAGATTACCGCACCGTACTTGCCCGTGCCGTTCTTGGGGTCATGGAGAACATTACCGCTGCCCTGCTCCAGGTACCGCACCTGATAGGGGTACTCGTTGCGGACATAGTAGAGTTTCAATTCAAGTCCGTCAGCTGTAAGCTCACCACTCTTAACTTCTACGTTCCCGTTATCATCGGAGTAACCTTCTTTATAGGTAAATCCTGTAATGGTCAGGGGGCTGGCATTGTATGTTTCACCAATGTTACCAACGACTTCAGAAGATGCATACTCGGTAAAGGTCTTACCGTCTGTATTCTGAGTATAATGCACGATTCTGTAGTATGCGTGCTCGGTGTCCTTGGTATAGTAGAAGTACAGGATGTTCTCGCCGTCGGCGGTAACAACCAGACGCTTCTGGTAGGCATCGGGCATGTAGCCGGAAATGGGCTTAAAGGTCTCGGTGACCACGGCCTTGCGGTTGTCGGAAACCACCTTGTCATCGGCAAGGGACTTGCCGGTGTCCTTCTCCACGTACTTTACGGTGTAAGGCACAGCGGGCATGGGCACATACTCGAAGGTGATGGTCAGAGTCTCCTTGTCAATATCCAACACCAGGGACTGGGACTGAACGGTGGGGAAGTAGCCTTCCTGATAGTCCGCATACAGTTCCGTGCCGCCCTTAGCATCGAAGGTCTTGGTGGTGCCGGCCAGACCGGAACCGGTCAAATCGTCGGCCACCTTGACGCTGTGGTTATCCTTCAGCACATACTGAACGGTGTACTCCTTCAGGGTGTTGGAAGACCATTCGCCGTAGAGGGTCAGATCCTTACGAATCTGCATGGTGGGGTCGAAGGGCTTCTTATCACCATTCTCGTAGTAGTACCACATGACGAAGGTGTAGTCGCCGTTGGGCTTGGCCTCGTTCATGGCACTCTTTTCCAGATGGTTCTTTACGTACTCCTCCGCAATGTTATCACCATGGGGAATCGTGAAGCTGGCTTCAGTTTCCGCCTTTTCGGGCTTATAGACTTCGGTACTGCTCTCCGTCAGGTAGAACTTGACGGTGCGGTTTACAGGCTTCCACTTGGCGTAGAGGATGATGTCGGTGGAAGGCATGGTATGCTCATCCAGCTTATACTCCTCACCGGTGCACTGGGGGTTCTGATACCAACCGCCGAACACTACGGAGCCGGGCTCATAAGCACTGGGCACTTCAGGTTCATAGTCCTTGTAGGTGCTCAGGGGTGCTTCGTACTTAACGCTCTCGTTCTTAACATCGTTATACTGATCGTTAAAGGTCAGTTTGTAGCTGTTGCGGGTGTAGTAGAACTTGGAACCGCCATAGGTTGTACCATTGGAAGTTGAAATACTGTTGTTAATGGTGAAGCCGTCAATTCCGTAACGCTCTTCGTCCGTAACGTTACCGCTAGAATTACTGGTGTCGGTATGATGCACCTTGTAGTAGCGTCCATCGCTTCATTGTACATCATACTTTTCGCCATCCAGAATTTCCACATAGTAGGTAGCGGTATAT
>CAYUHW010000031.1:0-10674 GCA_964444605.1 uncultured Christensenella sp.
GGAGGACTTAAGCCGTCGGGATTTCACCGTCAACGCCATGGCCATGGACAAGGAGGGAAGGCTTTTTGACCCCTTCGGGGGACGGAGGGACTTGGAGACCCGATGCATACGGGCGGTGGGAGACCCGCAGAAGCGCTTTGAGGAGGACGCTTTGCGGATTTTGCGGGGACTGCGCTTTGCCGCCCGGCTGGGCTTTTGCATAGACGCCCCCACGGCCGAAGCCATGGAGACCTGCCGCTCTCTTTTAACTGCCGTTTCCGGGGAAAGGGTGTATGCCGAACTGCAGGGACTGCTGACGGCTCCCTATGCAGGGGAGATTCTGGAAAAGTACGGATTGGTGCTGGCGGGGGCCATACCGGAGATTGCCCCCTGTTTGGGCTTTTCCCACAAAAATAAGTACCATCGGTACGATGTGTGGGGGCATATTGCCCATGCCGTGGCTTTGAGCAAGCCCGTCTTTCCCGTGCGCCTTGCCCTGCTTCTTCACGATTTGGGGAAGCCTCAGGCCTACCGCTTTATAGAGGGGCGGGGGAAGTTTACGGGACATCCCGCCATAAGCAGACGTCTGGCGGAGGGGATTTTGGAGCGTTTGCACCCGGACAGGGAGACCAGAGGGCGGGTACTGTTTTTGGTGGAGCATCACGACGATGTGCCGCCTCAGACCGAGAAGGAGCTGGGGCGGTTTCTCCTTGCCTACGGGGAAGAGACCCTTTTGCAGCTTTTTGCCGTTATGGAAGGGGACGCTTTGGCTCATTCGGCGTACGGCATTGCCTGCAAACTCCAGGTGCTGGAGCCTGCCAAAGCCCTCTATGGCCGCTGTAAGGAGAGGGGCTGCGCCATGTCCCTTGGGGAACTGGCGGTGAGCGGAAGGGACTTGCTGGCTTTGGGCATGGAGCCGGGAGAAAAGGTGAAGGAAAAATTGGAGGAACTCTTTCTTTTACAGCTTACGGAAGGCGGAGTCAATGAAAAAAGCCCTTTATTGAAGGCGTTGAAGTGAGAAGGGGGACGGCGGCGCCGTCCTTTTTTTGCGGCGAAGGGGGCGGGGCGGCGGGTTCGCAAAGCGAACCCTTGCGCGGCAGGGGGGGCTTCGCCCCCTGCCGCGCAAGAGAAAGGCTCCGCCTTTCGCCGCCCCGCCCCCTGCTCCGCAAAAAACATTTTCCCCTGCACAACGGGAAAACATTACAAAAACGTTACAAAGGACAGGTGCACACAAAAGGGGGATTGTGCTATACTTGCAATAGGGAGAAAAGGCTGTTTTTATGGAAAAACGGCATACACCCCGGGAACAGGAGAGAAGGAACAAGGCATCATGGCATTTATGGCAGAGGGCAAATTCACGCCCTTTGAAAAGAAAATATATCTTTCTTCCCCCACCATGCACGGGGAGGAGCTTCGGTACATGACTGAGGCATACGAAACCAACTGGATGTCCACCGTAGGCGTCAACATTCAGGAGGCGGAGCGTTTGGCCGAGGAGAAGCTGGGGGCGCCCTGCTGTGTGGCCCTGTCCTCCGGCACGGCGGCCATGCATCTGGCGGTAAAGCTGGCAGGCGTTTCCCAAGGGGATACGGTGCTGGCTTCAGACATGACCTTTTCCGCCACGGTAAACCCCATTGCCTACGAGGGCGGCCACCCCGTGTTTGTGGATGCGGAGAGGGACACCTGGAACATGAGCCCCCAAGCATTGGAGCGGGCCTTTGCTTTATATCCCAAAGCCAAGGCCGTAGTACTGGTAAATTTGTACGGCACCCCTGCAAAGCTGGAGGAGCTGGTTTCCATCGCCCACCGCCACGGCGCTTTGGTCATTGAGGATGCGGCGGAGTCCCTGGGAGCGGAATATATGGGAAGGCAGACGGGCACCTTCGGGGATTTGGGAGTCATCAGCTTTAACGGAAACAAGATTATCACCGGCACCTGCGGGGGCATGCTTTTGACCCGCCGCAAGGAGCAGGGAGACAGGGCGAGAAAGTGGTCCACCCAAAGCCGGGAGGCGGCGCCCTGGTACCAGCATGAGGAGCGGGGGTATAACTACCGCATGAGCAATCTGGTAGCCGGGGTGGTGCGGGGGCAGTTCCCCCATTTGGAAGCCCATATAGAGCAAAAGAAAACCATCTATGAACGGTACAAGGCAGGCTTTTCCGACTTGCCTGTGACCATGAACCCCTTTGAGGGGGACAAGGGAAGACCCAACTTCTGGCTTAGCTGTATGCTGTTGAACAGGGAGGCCATGTGCCCCCAAGAGCGGGGAAAGCTGACCGCCGCCTACACGCCCCAAAAGGGAAAGAGCTGTCCCACGGAGATTTTGGAGGTGCTCTCCCGGTACAACGCCGAAGGCCGTCCCCTGTGGAAGCCTATGCACCTGCAGCCTTTGTATGAAAGCTGTCCCTTTGTAACGGCTCACGGGGATACGGGGGAGGACGTGGGGGCAGACCTCTTTGAGCGGGGGCTGTGTTTGCCCTCGGACAACAAGATGACGGAAAAAGAGCAGGACAAAATCATAGAACTGGTGAGGGCGTGCTTCCGATGAAAAAAGAACTGTACCGCCGTCCCTACGCCCGGGTGAAGCGGGTATTGGACTTGCTTCTTGCATTGCTGCTGCTGCCCCCTGCCGCCCTGCTGATTGGGGTGTGCGCCCTGATTTTGCGGCTGGAGACGGGGGAGTCCCCCTTCTTTGTCCAGGAGCGCCCCGGGTACAAGGGGGAGGTTTTCCGCATGTATAAACTGCGCACCATGTGTACGGAGACGGAGCGGGAGGGAAAGCCTCTGTCGGATATGGAGCGCATGAGCAAGGCCGGGCGGAGAATCCGTGCCATGAGCCTTGACGAACTGCCCCAGCTTTTGAACATTCTCAAGGGGGACATGAGCTTTATCGGCCCAAGACCTTTGCTGACGGCCTACTTGCCCCTGTATACGGAAGAACAGAGACACCGCCACGATGTATTGCCGGGGATCTCCGGCTGGGCTCAGGTCAACGGGCGGAACGAGATAAGCTGGGAGCAGAAGTTTGAGCGGGATGTATGGTATGCAGAGCATATGTCCTTTCAACTGGATGTGAAAATCTTTTGGATGACCCTCTGCAAGGTGGTAGGCAGAGAGGGTGTCAACGCAGACACGCAGGACACCATGGCGGATTTTACGGGAAGCGGACAGGAGTAACGTATGGAAACACCCTATTTTCTCATTCATCGGGATAGTATGGAGGAAAACCTGTCTTCCTTTCGGCAGGCTCTGGAAGCGGAGTGGGGGGAAGGGTACATTGCCTACTCCGTAAAGACCAACGCCTGCGCCTATGTGCTTTCCTTTATGAAAGCGCAGGGGGTTCTTGCGGAAGTGGTTTCCGACGATGAATATATGCTGGCCGGGGACTTGGGCTTTGCCCCCAAGGAGATTGTGTTCAACGGCCCCATAAAGGGGAAAGCGCTGTTTTTGCAGGCGGTGACGGAAGGGGCCTTTGTGCATATAGATTCTAGGCGGGAATTAAGCTGGCTGGAGGAGCTCCCTGAGGGGCAGGTGTACCCCGTGGGTCTGCGGGTGAATTTAGACCTGAGCCCTCTGTGCCCTGAAGATGTGGGGCTGGAGAAAGAAGGATACCGCTTCGGCTTTTCTTATGAAAACGGGGACTTTTTATGGGCGCTGGAGCGGCTTTTGGCCTGCAGAAAGGTGCGCCTTTCAGGCCTTCATTTTCACTGCAACAGCATTACCCGCAGTCCTGCCGTTTATGGGCATATGGCCGAGAAGGCGGCGGAGCTGTTGGAAAAATATGATTTGGACGTAGAGTATGTGGACATGGGGGGCGGCTTTTTCGGCGGCGTGCCGGGAAAGCCCACGGCCAAAACGTATATCCGCACCATGGCCGAAAAGCTTCGTCAATCGGAAAAGGGGCGGCGGGTGAAGCTGATGATTGAGCCGGGCTCCGCTCTTATCGGCTCTGCGGCAGACTTTGTGACCACGGTGACGGACGTAAAGCAGACCCCCTACGGCCGCATCGTCACCACGGACGGGGGGCGGGTGAATCTGGATCCTTTGTGGAAAAAGACCCGGTATCTCTATGAGCGCACGGGATGGGAACGGGAAAAAGTGCCCCTGCAGATTGTGTGCGGCTACACCTGCATGGATCACGACCGCATTATGCGCCTTGAAAATGAGCCTGCTTTGGAGATAGGGGACACGGTGACCTACAAGCGGGTGGGGGCCTACACCATGAGTTTTGAGGGCATGTTCATTCGCCGGCATCCCCCCGTATATGCATTGGAGGCGGGGCAGATGCGCTTGGTGCGAAAGCGTCCCCCCATGGCCCTCATGGAGCAGGTGCTGGGGCTGGAGCCTCAGCAGACGGAGGAAAAGGAGGACTGAACATGAACATGCTGTTTTGCAGTGCCGGGCGGCGGTGCGAATTGATGAAGGAATTTAAGGCATCGGCAAAGGCAGGCTCCAAGCTGGTGACGGCGGACATGAGCCCCTACGCCCCCGCCTTGTATATGGGGGATGCCCACTATCTGGTGCCCCGCATAGACGACCCTGAGTATATAGACAGGCTTTTGGAGATCTGCCGCAAGGAGAAGATTCAGGGGATTACCACCCTCATTGACCCGGAGATTGCTTTGCTTGCTCAACACAAAGAAAGGTTTGAAGCCTTGGGGGTGCGGGTCTTTTGCCCTGAAGAGCAGACGGCCAAGCTGTGCTTTGATAAGTTTGAGATGTTCCGCTTTTTAAAGCAGGCGAAAATTCCCACGGTGGAAAGCTGGGGAGACTTCCCCTCCTTTGAAAAAGCCCTGAAAAGAGGGGAAGTAAGCTTCCCCGTCTTTATAAAGCCCCGCACGGGCAGCGGCAGCGTGGGAGCACGGAGGGTGGAGGATGAGAACACTCTGCGCTCGGCCATGGAGGAGGATGAGACCTTGATGGTGCAGGAGCTTATGACGGGGACGGACTTGGACGCAGATGTGTACGTGGATGCCGTCAGCAGAAAGGCCGTGTCTGCCTTTACCAAGAGGAAGCTGGAGACCCGCATCGGCGGCGCCAGCAAGACCGTGTCCTTTAAGGACGGGAGGCTCTTTGCCCTGATTCAAAGGATTGCGGAGGCGCTGGACTTCTGCGGCCCCGTGGACATGGACTTTTTCTATAGGGACGGGGAATATTATCTTTCGGAAATCAACCCCCGTTTCGGCGGGGCGTACCTCCATGCCTACGGAGCGGGGGTGGACTTTTTCAAGCGCATGGAGAAAAACGTGCAGGGAGAGGAGACCTTGCCCCTCTTCGGGGACTATGAGGAGGGCGTGGTCATGCTCATGTACGACAGCGTGGTGATTGTGCCCCCGGGCGCGCTGGCGGAGTAAAGAAGTAAGGGGAGAAGGGAGACAAGCCTGTGGATATGGTCATCGCCGCCCAGTATTTGGGGAATTTGGAGGCGCCGGAGGGGAACAACAGCCGATTTTTGTACCTTGCCCGCATGCTGAAAGAGCGGGGGCACGAGGTGGAGATTGTGACCTCCTCCTTTTTCCACGAGGAAAAGCGCCTTTTGAAACAGCCCCCCAAGGAACTTTACGGCTGCCCTTTGACGGTATTGCCTGAGCCCGGGTACCCGAAGAACATCTCTTTAAGACGGATTTACAGCCACCGGGTGCTGTCAAAGGCCCTGAGGCGGTATTTAAAGAAGCGGAAAAAGCCGGACGTGCTCTATGCCGCCGTGCCCTCTTTGTCCCTTGGCACCGAGGCGGCGGCCTACTGCAAAAAGGCAGGAGTGCCTTTTGTCATCGATGTGCAGGATCTGTGGCCGGAGGCCTTTGAGATGGTCTTCCGAGTCCCCGTTCTCAGCGATTTTCTGTATGCGCCCCTGCGGCGGCAGGCAAACTTTGTCTACCGTCAGGCTGACGCCGTAGCCGCCGTGTCCGAAACCTTTGCCCAAAGGGCTCTGTCCGTAAACAAAAAGGCGGAAAAGAGCGGGGTAGTGTATTTGGGTACGGAGCTAAAGGCCTTTGACGCCATGAAGGCGGCGGAACCGGCCGTAAAAAAGCCGGAGGGAGAAATCTGGCTGGGGTACGTGGGCACCTTGGGAAACAGCTACCAGGTGCAAAAGGTGCTGGAGGCCATGGACAAGCTCAAAAAGGCGGGGCGGTGCGAAAAACTGCGCTTTATCGTCATGGGCGAGGGGGAGAATCGGGAGAAACTGGAGGCCTTTTCCAAAGACCGCCAACTGGCCGCAATTTTTACGGGACAGCTTCCCTATCCTCAAATGGTCAGCACCCTGTGCCTATGCGACTTTGCCGTAAACCCCATCCGCAAGGGCGCCGCCAGCATCATCAACAAGGTGGGGGACTACGCCGCCGCCGCTTTGGGGGTGATTAACACCCAGGAGTGTGAGGAATATAAAAGACTGCTCCGAGAATACGGGGCGGGGATACACTGTGAAAACGGGGACGGGGCGGCCTTGGAAAGGGCCATAGAGACCCTGTATGCCCAAAAAGAACGCAGAGAAGCCATGGGGCAGGGGAACCGCCGCTTGGCCGAGGAGCGGTTTGACAGGGGCGCAAGCTATGAGACTTTGTGCGCTTTAACAGAACAAGCGGGAGAAAGGAAGGCGTAAGATGAAGGTACAGGTGCTGGTGGCGGCGGTGAACCAGAGGGATCACAGCCTGCCGGAGAGAATGCATATTCAGTCCGATGCCATTATCGCCAACCAGTGCGGCCGCACGGGCTCGGAGACCTTTCTTTGGCAGGGGCATACCATTACCTACCTGCACTTTGCGGAAAAAGGGGTGGGGCTTAACCGAAACAACGCCCTTTTGCGGGCTGAGGGGGATCTGCTTCTTTTTGCCGATGAGGATGAGGTGCTGGCGGAGGGGTACCCGGCTCTTGTGGAGGAGGCCTTTGAAAAGGCGCCCAAAAGCGCAGGCATCATTTTTAACATCGATTTGCTGGGAGACAAGACGGGGCACAGGCAGAATGCATCCATGAGCCCTTTGCATCTATACAACGCTTTCAACTACGGCACCGTGCGGCTGGCCGTCCGCCGCAGGGAGGTTGTGCGGGAGAATCTGACCTTTCACACCTGCTTCGGCGGCGGCACCCTGTATTCCTGCGGGGAGGATACTTTGTTCATTGGAGACATGCTGAAAAAGGGGCTGAAGCTGTACACCTATCCCGCCGTCATCGCCGCCGTGGACAACCGGCAGTCCGGCTGGTTCCAAGGCTACACTCCCAAGTATATGTACGATAAGGGCGCCCTCTTTGCCGCCCTGAGCCCCCGCTTCGGAGGACTTTTGTGCCTGCAGGATGTTCTGCGCCACAGAGGTCTGTATGCCCAAGAGGGGCTGACTCCTTTTCAGCAGCTTACATGGATGCGGGCAGGGCGAAAGGGCTTTTTGACCCTGACCCCCTATGAGAAAGGGTAAGGAGGGGCCATGGCTGTATTTTCTATCGTCGTGCCCGTGTACGGGGTGGAGGCGTATTTAGACAGGTGCGTGTCCTCCCTTATGGAGCAGAGTTTTGGGGACATAGAGATTGTGCTGGTGGATGACGGCGGCTTCGATACATGCCCCCAAATGTGCGATGACTATGCCCGCCGTGACAGCCGCATACGGGTGCTGCACAAGCCCAACGGCGGCGTGTCCGATGCCCGCAACAAGGGGCTGGAGGCGGCCTCGGGGGCCTATGTGCTGTTTGTGGACGGGGACGATTATATTGACCGGGACGCCTGTGAGCGCCTGCTGCCCTTTACAAAAGGGAATGCGGACATGCTTTTGGGGGGCGCCGTAGCGGAGGCGGGAGGCAGAGTCCTGGAGCCGCTGGCCTTTGCGGGCACTCTCGGGGGGCAAGCCTATTATAAGCAGGCTTTAAAGGCAGGGAAAAATTGGCCCGAGGTGTGGCTCAACGGCTATCGGCGGGGCTTTTTGGAGGAAAGGGGGCTTCGCTTTCAAAAGGGAATACTCCATGAGGACGAGGCCTTTACCCCCAGAGCCTTTCTTGCGGCAAAGTCCGTAGTATACACGGGGGAAACCTTTTACCGCTATGTCCTGCGGGAGGGCTCCATTACGAACGGGAAGGACAAGGGGAAGAATTTAAGCGACTATGAAGCCGTCTGCAGAGATCTGGAGCCGCTCTATGAAAAGATAGAGGACAGGGAGCTGAAAAACCTCCTTAAGGATGAGCTGGTGTGCGGGTATTTGAGCCTGTTTCAGGAGGCCAAGGGGCATATCTACGGAAAGGCCTATATCCATAAGGGCTTTTGCTTAAAGAATGCCAAGCGGGGCAAAACCCGGCTAAAGAGCCTGCTCTTTGCCCTGAGCCCTCGGCTGTATTGGCAGATAAACAAGGCGCAAAAAAGGTTGCGGACAACAGGGAGGAAGCACGGGTGATTCCAAAAAAGATACATTACTGCTGGTTCGGAAAAGGGCCTCTGCCGGATTCGGTGCAAAGGTGCATGGAAAGCTGGAAGAAGTTTTGCCCGGACTATGAGATTGTAAAGTGGAACGAGGAGAACTTTGATCCGGCGCTGTATCCCTACACAAAGGAAGCCTATGAAGCAAAAAAGTGGGCCTTTGTATCCGATGCCGCAAGGCTTCACGCCCTGACAGAGCAGGGGGGCGTCTATTTGGACACGGACATGGAGCTTCTTGGGCCTTTGGACAGCCTTTTAAAATACGAAGGGGTTGCTGGCTTTGAGACGGAGGAGCAAATAGGCGCCGGGTTTATAGCCTGCCGTCCGGGGCATCCGCTCATAAGGCGGTGGCTGGACACCTATAAGCAGGGGCATTTTCTGAACGGAGACGGCACCTTGGACTTAACCCCCTGCGTGGAGAGGCTGACCGCTTTGCTGGCGGAAGGGGGACTGAAAAAGGACAACCGCTTCCAAATCATAGACGGGTGCGCCGTGTTCCCCAAGGAGGTCTTTTCTCCCAAGGATATGGAGACGGGGAAAATCCTCCTGACCAAAAACTCTCTGGCCGTGCACCACTATGACGGCTCCTGGCTTTCCAAAGAGGAGAAGCTGGCGTGGAAGCTGGGGAAAAAGCTGGGAAAGGTGCTGCCTTGGGGGCTGGGGGGCTATCTGGGAAAATTTTTGGCGGTCTGCCGCTATAGAGGGCTGAAGGAAGCCCTGCAGGAGGTGCAGGCGTGGCGGAAGCGGAAAAGAGGAAGGGGAAAGCAGGCATGAAGACGGTGCAGAGGAGCAAGGGCGCTTACTTAGCCAAAAACGTACTGCTCTTTTCCCTCATGGGGCTTGCGCCCAAGGTGATGTCCTTACTGCTGGTGCCCCTGTACACCAGCCGCTTGACCCAAGGGGAGTACGGCATTTATGAACTGCTGAGCACCACGGTGTCTTTGTTCCTGCCCATATTGACCGTGGACATACAGGACGCTGCCGTGCGCTTTGCCCTGGAGGGGAAGTATGATCGGGGCAGAATCTTTTCCATATCCTTAGCCGTGACAACGGCGGGCACGGGGCTGGCGGCTCTGGGGGCGTATCTTGTTTACAAGCTGGGGCTTTTCGGCGTAGACAGGGAGTATCTGCTCTTTTTCGTGCTTATGTTCCTTTGCAACGGCCTTTACAACAACGTGACCGGTTTTTGCCGCGGCATCGACAAGGTGGGCGTCATGGCGGCGGGGAGCATTCTCACAACGGCGGTGATTCTGCTGGGGAACGTGGTGTTTCTGGTGTGCTTTGACTGGGGGCTGAGAGGGTATCTTGCGGCCAATCTGCTGGGAACCATGCTGGGGGTGCTTTATTGCACTATCGGCGGGCGGCTGTGGCGCTATTTTACCCTCCGTTGGGACAAAAAGCTGGCGGGGGAGATGCTTCGCTTCGGCTTTCCCCTGGTCTTTGCCGGCGTAGCCTGGTGGGTCAACAACGCTTCGGACCGATACATTATGACCCTTATGTGCGGGGTGGCGGCCAGCGGCCTGTACGCCGTGGCCTACAAGATTCCCAACATGCTCTCCGCCATCCAAAATATTTTTACCCAGGCCTGGTCCATTTCCGCCGTGCGGGACTTTGATATGGAGGACGAAGACGGCTTTATGGGCAGAATGTACGGCATGATGCACACGGCCATGGTGCTGGCCTGCTCAGGGATTCTGCTGTGCAATATACCGGCGGCCAAGCTACTGTATGCGGGAGAGTTTTTTGAGGCCTGGCACTTTGTGCCGCCCCTGCTGCTGTCTGTGGTCTTTGATGCCATGAGCGTGTTTCTGGGGGGCATATTGACGGCCATGAAGGACACAAAAACCATCTCCCTGACGGCTGTTATAGGGGCGGCGGTGAATACGGTGTGCAACTTTTTGTTTATCTATCTGTGGGGCGGCTACGGCGCGGCCTTGGCCACCATGCTGGGGTGCGGGACGGTGCTGCTTTTGCGGCGGCTGGCCATAGGAAAAAAGGTGCGGCTGAAGGTGCCCTGGAAGCGGTACGCCTGTGCCTACGTCCTGCTGGGAGTGCAGATGGGGCTTGCATGGCAGGGAATGGGGCTGTTTTTTGCCCAGCTTGGAATTTTGTGTCTGCTGGGGGTGCTTCACAGACGGGAGATTCTGGAGGTGCTGGACTTTGCCAAGGCGGCGTGGAAGAAACGAAAAACGGAAGCGTGAAGACTGTTTTTTTACAGGATGGGAAGGGGTGCCCCTTCCCTTTTTATATGCAGGGGGGCGGCGGTTCGCGATGCGAACCCGGTTGTGCGGGGGGAGCGG
>CAYUHW010000032.1:0-10592 GCA_964444605.1 uncultured Christensenella sp.
CTATGCGGATTATTGCGGCACTAAGTAAGGAAGGCCGGGCGGCGTACCTGAGCCACCTGGATTTGCAGCGCACCGTCCAGCGGATTCTGCGGCGGGCAGATATCCCTCTGCGCTACTCCAAGGGCTTTAATCCCCATCCGGAACTGCATTTTGCCACGGCTTTGTCCACAGGGGCAGAGAGCCAATGGGAATGGTTTGACGTGGAGCTGGAGGAGGCCATGACCCCCGATGCGTTTTTGGCGGCGGTTGCGCCCCAGATGCCGGAGGGACTGGCCATGCACGATGTTTTGGAGGGACCCGATACGGGCTTTGGGTCTCTGGCCGCTCATTTGCAGGGAGCGGCGTACACCCTGACGGTGCAGGGAGACGTGCAGGGAGAGGCCCTTGATGCGGGCATCTCCACACTGCTTTCCGGCACGGAATGGATTGTGGAAAAAAGGACGAAGAGCGGCTTTAAGCCTCAGAATATTCGTCCGCAGATTTACGGCATAGAGATGGAGGCCGGGGAGACTGCCCCCTTCCGTCTGCAGGTGACAGGGGAGCTGACGGCGTCGGGAGGACTGCGGCCGGAGGCTCTTGTGAAGGTGCTCTCGGGTATTGTACAGGCCCCCTTGACCTTCCGCTGCCGGCGGACGGGGATGTATTTTGATGGCTTCTTAGGGCTTCCGTCTCTGAACCCAATGGGAAAAGAGGAATAATGAATAAAGAAATTTTGGTAGACGCCAACCCCTTTTCCACCCGTGTGGCGGTGGTAGAGGACGGCACCCCCGTAGAGCTCTATGTGGAGCAGGAGGGGAGCGAGCGGCTGGTAGGCAACATCTATCTGGGGAAGGTGCAGAACGTCCTCCCCGGCATGCAGGCCGCTTTTGTGGATATCGGGCTGGAGAAGAACGCCTTTTTGTACGCAGGGGATGTATTTTTCCCCGGGGATCAGTACGACGGGCTGGAGAAGCTCCCTCAGAACCGAAAGATTACCGACCTGCTGCGGCCGGGTCAGCGGGTTTTGGTGCAGGTGGAGAAGGACCCCGTAGGCACCAAGGGGGCAAGAGTCACCACCCACATCACCCTGGCGGGGCGTTCCCTGGTGCTTATGCCCACGGTGGAGTATGTAGGCGTATCCCGCCGCATCGAAAAGGAGGAGGAGAGGACACGGCTCCGCAAGATTCTCCACGAGATCAAGCCCAAGAACATGGGCGTCATCGTCCGCACGGCTTCCACGGGGAAGACCAAGGAGGCCTTTCAGGAGGATTTGGAGAGCCTGCTGAAGCTCTATGCGGACATTGAAAAGAAGTCCAAAACAGGAAAGGCTCCAAGGCTCATGCATGCCGAGCAGAGCCTGCTGTTCCGCACGGTGCGGGATCTGCTCATGAAGGACGTGGACAGGGTCTTTGTCAACGACCGGTCGGCCTTTGATACCCTGCGGGAGATGGCGGATGTCATGGCCCCCAAGCTGAAGGCGCGGATTCTGTACAAGGACAGCGAAGCCCTCTTTGACCGCTACGATACGGAGGGGAAGATTGAAAAGGCCCTTTCCCGTCAGGTGCGCTTAAAGAGCGGCGGGTATCTGGTCATCGACAGAGCCGAGGCCATGACCATCATCGATGTAAACACCGGCAAGTATGTTGGCAAGGACAACCTGGAGAAGACCATCACCAACACCAACTGCGAGGCGGCGGAGGAGATTGCCGTGCAGCTTCGGCTTCGGGACATCGGCGGCATCGTCATCATCGATTTTATCGACATGGAGCGGGAGTCCGACAGAAATCTGGTGCTGCAGACCCTGAAAAACGCCATGCGGGAGGATCACATCCGCTCCCATGTCTTTGGCTTTACCCATTTGGGGCTGGTGGAGCTGACCAGAAAGAAGACCGGACGGAGCATTGGGGACACCCTCAAGGATACCTGCCCCTGCTGCAACGGGGAAGACAAGGTGCTCAACCCCTACACCGTCTTCAATAAGCTCCGCAAGCAGACCTTGCAGGTGCTCAAGGGAAGCCAGATTAAGAGGATGTACATTGAGGTGCATCCGGATGTGTTTAAGGCCATGCTTGGACTGATGAAGCGGGAGGGAGCCCTGTTCCCCGAAGTGCCCGAGGGCAGCTTCTTTGTGCGGGGGAACGAGTCTTTGCACCCGGAAAAGTTCATTGTCCGCCCCCTGCCCGACAGACGGGTGCAGGAGATGAAGAAGGTCTGCAAGGTCATGAAGTAAGCCGAAAAAGAATGGCGAAAAAAGTTTGGAAAACGGGAAAAAATCCGTTGACAGAAAGGCCGGGGGATAGTATAATACTTCGGTGAGCCGCTTCGGAACGGTGTATAAGTGCGGCCTTTTGAGCCGTCACCGTATTTGAGCGAGTCTGGGAAGAAGGAGGAAGCAGCAATGTACGCAATCATTCAGACCGGTGGTAAACAGTACAAGGCAGAGGTCGGCGACGTAATCTCTGTGGAGAAACTGGATGCAGAGGTCGGCGCAGAAGTCAGCTTTGACGTTCTGCTGGTAGCGGACGGCGAGAACGTCACCGTGGGCAAGCCCGTGGTAGAAGGCGTGAAGGCCACCGCCAAGGTCGTGGAGCACGGCAAGGGCAAGAAGGTCATCGTTTTCCGGTATAAGCCGAAGAAGAACATCCGCAAGAAGAACGGCCATCGTCAGCCTTACACCAAGGTTGAGATCACCGCTATTGCATAAGCGATGGTAAAAGTGACCGTGTTTACCCGAAGGGGCAGATCCGCAGGATTTCTCCTGAAGGGACATGCGGACTGCGGTGCCTATGGAGAGGACATTGTGTGTGCGGGGATTTCCGCTATCACCCAAACCGCCATACTGGGCATCACGGAAGTATTAAAACTCAAGGCTCAAACCTCTTTTGAAGAGGGGAACGCCTTGTGCCTGTTGTCGGAAGATACGCCTGAAGAGGAAGCAAAGCTGGCGGATGTGGTCTTTAAGACCATGGAAACGGGACTGCAGTCCTTGGCTCAGGGGTATCCCAAAGCCCTCAAGTTATCACACAGGGAGGTATAAGCTATGTTTACGATGAATCTGCAGCTGTTTGCCCACAAGAAGGGCGTCGGCTCCACCCGCAACGGCAGAGACAGCGAAAGCAAGCGTCTTGGACCCAAGAAGGCAGATGGTCAGGCCGTGCTGGCCGGGAATATCCTGGTTCGTCAGCGTGGTACCCACTTCCATCCCGGCGAGAACGTCGGTATCGGCAAGGATGACACTCTGTTTGCTAAGATCAATGGCGTCGTTCGTTTTGAGACCCGCCATCTGGGTAAGAAGACCGTTAGCGTCTACGCCGCAGAGTAACCAAATACAAACAAAAGCCGTTCCTCGGAGCGGCTTTTTTCTTTTTGCGGGGCAAGGGGGCGGCGGGTTCGCTAAAGCGAACCCTTTGGCGCAGGGGGAGCGGAACGCTCCCCCTGCACCAAAGAGAAGGGCTCCGCCCTTCCGCCGCCCCCCATTGCCTCAAGGCAGTTTCCTAGAACCTGTAGGTCTCCGAAGCGGCGCCAAAGGAGCTGAAGGTGACCTCTGCGTTCTTTAAATACAGCACCTGGGTGTTGCCGTCGTTTTCGTCATACATGCCCCGAAGATTTGGATAGGCATCCAGCATGGACTTTTTGGCCTCCACCCGGTCGTCTTCCACCAGCTCCGCCGCAATGCGCATCCAGCGGCCGTCCTTAAAAGCGCAAATCTCGCACTTGGGGTTGGCGGCAATCTGACGGGATACGGCTTTGGCTTTCCCGGTCTGGATGTACAGCTTGCCCTCAAAGATGTGGGCGGTGCCGAAGGGGCGCACCCGAGGCTGATCTTCCTCGGCGGTGGCCAGGTAGTAGATGCCGGCAGACTTGAGAAATTCGCATGCTCTTTCCATAGAATAAAACCTCCGTTTTTTAAAAATTGGGTCTTATATACAGCATATCCGCAAAACGCCTTTCTGTAAAGGAAAATTGAGGAAAAAAGGCGGAGGATGCACTCGGTTTGCAATCTTTTCAAGGGGTTTTCAACGCAGGTCTTGTCAAACGGAGGGAATTGCTGTATACTAATACTCCGTAAATTTAATTTGTGAGGTGGTTTTTTCGTGGACGCAGGTCCAAGTACAGGTTCAGGCAGTCCTTGGGGGCTGATTTTCTTTTTTATTTGTTTGGTTATAGGCGGCGCCTACTTTGCAGGGAGCGAGACCTCCCTTTCCACGGTGAACCGCATCCGTATGATGAGCTATGCGGACGACGGCGACCGACGTGCCAAACGGGTTCTGTACATCCTCGATCACTTTGACGAGGCTTTGGCCACCATTCTCATCGGCAACAACATCATGCATATTGGCAGCGCATCTCTGGCAACCCTCATGGCCACCCGCCTGTGGGGCGAGGGCTCTGTCAGCGTAACCTCTTTGGTGGCTACGCTGATTGTGTTCTTTGCAGCGGAGATGATTCCAAAAGCCTGCGCCCAGGCCTGCTCCGAAAAGCTGGCCCTTTTTGTGGCGCCTTCTCTGATATTCTTCATGAAGATCACCAAGCCCCTGGTCAAGGTGTTCACCACCGCCAATGGCTGGGTGAAAAAGCTCATGGGAGTCAAGGAAGAGGAGGAGCCCATTGTCAGTGAGGATGAGCTTCACGCCATCATCGAGAACATCGGCGAAGAAAACGGGGTGGACGAGGACACGGCGGAGCTGGTGCAGTCGGCGCTGGAGTTTACGGACACCAACGTAGGCGAGGTGTTTACCCCTTGGGATAAGGTGGAGACCCTGCAAAAGGGTATGACCCCCGCCCAAATTGCAGAGAAGCTGGAGCATACCATCCACTCCCGTCTGCCCGTGGTGGACGAGAACGGTGCGCTCATCGGCATGCTGCAGATTCGAAAATATTTAAAGGAATACATCCTAAAGCAGGGAAAGGTGTCCCTGCTGAAGGTTATGGATAAGCCCGTCTTCGTTCGAACGGGAAAGCCCATTGACGAGCAGCTGGAGATTATGAGCGCCAGCCGCACCCACGCCGCCGCCGTCCAGGACGAGAACGGCCGGGTGGTGGGACTGCTCACCGTGGAGGACATTTTGGAAGAGCTGGTGGGCGAAATTTACGATGAGGAAGACAAGGGGGAAGCAGCGGTATGATCGGTAGGTTTATTGCCATAGTCTGCTGTATCATTCTCTCTGCCTTCTTTTCCGGCTCTGAGATTGCCTACAACACCCTGAACGAAAGCCGCCTGAAGCAGCACAGCCGGGACAAGGACGGAAAGCTGTCCCCTGCGGCCGCATTGGCCTGCTCCATTAAGGAGAATTTTGAAAAGATGCTCATTGCCATTCTGGTGGGGAACAACTTGGTGAACATGGGCTCCTCCTCTTTGGCTACGGTCATTGCCGTAGGCCTTATGGGCGACAGCGGCGCCTGGGTGGCTACGGCCATTATGACGGTGCTCATCATCACCTTCGGGGAAATTTCTCCCAAGATTTTGGCCAGCGAGAAGCCCGAGGGCTTTGCCAAGCTGGCGGCCTACCCCCTGAAGATCTGGTCGACCCTGCTGACCCCCTTCGTGTGGCTGATGCAAAAGCTCATGCATGCCGTCTCCCGCCTGTGGAAGCGGGGAGAGGACAACGGCCCTGCGGTGACGGAGGATGATTTGGAGACCATCATCGAAACCGTGGAGGACGAGGGCGTGGTGGACGAGGACACGGCTGACTTGCTTCAGTCCGCTCTGGACTTTGGGGACACCTTGGCCTACGAGATCATTACCCCTCGGGTGGACATGGTGGCCATCGATTTGGAGGACAGCCGGGAGCAGATGCTCAAGGCCGCCTTCGATTCTCCCTACACCCGCATCCCCGTGTATCAGGAGACTACGGACAATATTGTGGGCATTCTCCATTTGAATCGGCTGTATAAGGCTCTGGTGCAGGACCCCCAAGCGGAAGTGCAGTCCCTGCTCATGCCCCCCGTCTTTGTCCATAAGACCATGCCGCTGGACGATGTGTTCAACATCATGCGCAAGCAAAAGAGCCACATGGTGGTGGTCACCGATGAGTACGGCGGCACCATGGGCATTCTTACCATGGAGGACGTGCTGGAGCAGTTGGTGGGGGATATCTGGGACGAAAGCGACGAGATTGAGGAGGAATTCAAGGAAGTCTCCGACCATGTATACGAAGTGGACGGGGATATGCGTCTGGTGGACTTTTTGAACGAGTTCGAAAAGGACGAGGAGGACATGGACGACGACAACGCCACCGTGGGCGGCTGGGCCGTGGAAATGCTGGGAGGCTATCCCAAGCTCATGGAGAGCTTCGTCTTCGAGGACTTGAAGGTGACCATCCTCAAGCGGCAAAACCTGCGGGTACTGAAGTTGCAGGTGGAGCAGGATCCCAACTGGGTGGACGAGGAGGAGGAAGAGGAGGACTTCTAACCTCTTTTCCCATAAAATTGAATACAAAAGCACCCCTGCGGCCACAGTCTGCAGGGGTGTTTCTTTATTCCTCTTCCATAAACAGCACCAGAGCGGTGTTGAGCATGTCCAGCCCCCGCTCGTTTAAGGCGGCAAAGCCCGGGGTGTCCGCCCACCAGCCCCTTTGGGCAATCTCTTTTACGGCCTTGGGAAAAATTTCTTCCAACGGCTTCCCAAAACGGGCAGAAAAGGCGGCGCGGGAGAGCCCCTCCACCTTCCTGAGCCCCAGCATAACGGTTTCAAAGGCCTCCTCCCCTTTGCTGAGAGGGGGTGCCTCCCTTCGGGGCAGGCGGTTCTCCTGCAGGGCTTGGATATACCCTTGTATGTCGGAGGGATTTTCCCACCGCCGCCAGCCGGCGTCCCCGGGGCAGGAGCTGTGGGCGCCGGCGCCCAAGCCCACATAGGGCTGATTGTTCCAGTAGATCAGGTTGTGGCGGCACTGCTTGCCCCTTTGGGCAAAGTTGGAGATCTCGTAGCGGCCGTAGCCATGGGCTTTTAAATAGGCCATGCCGGCATCCTCCATGTCTGCCACCACATCCTCCTGGGGAAGATGCACCCGTCCCTCCTGCACATCCAGAGACAAGGGGGTGCCCTCCTCTAAAATCAGGCAGTAGGCGGAGATGTGCTCAGGCTTCAGGGCGCAGACCTTTTGCAAGCTCTCCAGATACCCTTGAGGGCTTTGGCCGGGGAGCCCGTGCATTAAGTCCACGTTGATATTGTCAAAGCCCGCTTCCCGTGCCTTTGAAAAGGCTGCGAGAAAGTCCTCATAGCTGTGAATGCGCCCTATGGCCTTGAGAAGCCGGTTCTCTGTGGACTGAAGCCCCAGAGACAAACGGTTGAACCCCGCCGCCTTCAGCAAAGAAAAGTCCTGTATTGTGGCGGTGCCGGGGTTGCACTCCAGAGAAATCTCCGCCCCCGCCTGCAAAGAGAAGTGCTTTTCAATCCCCTCCAGCAGAGCGCACAGGGTTTTAACGGGCAGGGCGGTAGGGGTTCCTCCGCCGAAAAAAACAGAGGGGACGGACAGGGGTTCCCCCATCCGCTCCCTCGTAAGCTCCATTTCCTTCAGGAGCGCCCGGGCGTAGGCAGGGGCGCTATCCCTGTTGGGCACGGAGAAAAAGTCGCAGTAGCGGCACTTCTGCAGGCAGTAGGGAATGTGAATGTACAGCCCGGCTTCCATGGCCTTACCCGTTGATGCGCAGTACGCTCATAAAGGCATCGCTGGGGACGGCCACGCTGCCCACCTGACGCATGCGCTTCTTGCCTTCCTTCTGCTTCTCCAGCAGCTTCTTCTTACGGGTGATGTCGCCGCCGTAGCATTTGGCCAGCACGTCCTTGCGCACGGCCTTTACGGTCTCACGGGCGATGATCTTGCCGCCGATGGCTGCCTGCACGGGAATCTCAAACTGCTGTCTGGGGATGACTTCCTTCAGCTTCTCCGCCACGGCACGGCCTTTGGGATAGGCACGCTCCCGATGGACGATGGTGGACAGAGCGTCGCACATGTCCCCGTTGAGGAGGAAGTCCAGCCGCACCAAGTCGCTCTTCTCATAGTCCTTCAGCTCATAGTCAAAGGAGGCGTAGCCCTTACTGCGGGACTTGAGGGAATCAAAGAAATCGTAGATAATCTCGTTGAGGGGCAGGACATAGTGTATGGACACCCTGTCCTTTTCAATGTAGTCCATGTGCTCAAAGACGCCTCGGTTCCCCTGACACAGCTCCATAATGGCGCCCACATATTCGGGGGGCGTCATAATGTTGGCCTTGACCATGGGCTCCTCCATGTAGTCGATTTCCGAGGGGTCGGGCATGTTGGCAGGGTTGTCGATGATAGCGGTTTCCCCGCTGAGCATTTTTACATGATACACAACGGAGGGGGAAGTGGTGACCAAGTCCAAATCAAACTCCCGCTCCAGCCGCTCGGTGATAATCTCCATGTGCAAAAGCCCCAAGAACCCGCAGCGGAAGCCGTGTCCAAGAGCGGCGCTGGTCTCCTTTTCAAAGGACAGGGACGCATCGTTGAGCTTCAGCTTCTCCAGCGCTTCCATCAAATCCCCGTAGTGGGAACCGTCGGCAGGATACACGCCGCAGTAGACCATGGGATTCACCTTCTTGTAGCCGGGAAGGGGCTCCTTGGCGGGGTTCTGGGCAGAGGTCAAAGTGTCGCCAACCTTGGTCTCCTCCACGCTCTTAATGGAGGCGGCGATATAGCCTACCTCACCGGCGGAAAGCTGGTTCACAGGCCGCATGGTGGGGGAGAAGACCCCCACTTCCGTAACGTCAAACTCGTTTCCCGTGGCCATGGAGCGGATGCGCATGCCGGGGCGGACGGAGCCGTCAAAGATGCGCACATAGGACAGAGCCCCCTTGTAGTTGTCGTAGTAGCAGTCAAAGATCAGAGCCTTCAAAGGGCCGTCCGGATCCCCCGTGGGGGCAGGGACGTTTTCCACCACGTCCCGCAGCACCTGCTCCACGTTGAGCCCCGTTTTGGCGGAAACCTGAGGGGCCTCCTCGGCGGGGATGCCGATGACGTCTTCAATCTCGTGCATGACCCGCTCCGGCTCCGCAGAGGGCAAATCCACCTTGTTGATAACCGGAAGCACCTCCAGCCCGTTGTCTACGGCCAGATACACGTTGGCCAGGGTCTGGGCTTCGATGCCCTGGGTGGCGTCCACCACCAGCACCGCTCCCTCGCAGGCGGCCAAGGCACGGCTGACTTCATAGGTAAAGTCCACGTGCCCCGGGGTGTCGATAAGGTTGAACAGGTACTGTTCGCCGTCCGTGTGGGTGTAGTAAATGCGCACGGCAGAGGCCTTGATGGTAATGCCCCGCTCCCGCTCAATGTCCATGGAGTCCAGCAGCTGCTCCTCCATGTCCCGCTTGGCAACGGTGTCCGTCAGTTCCATGAGCCGGTCGGCAAGGGTGCTCTTGCCGTGGTCTATATGGGCGATGATGCAAAAGTTCCGAATGTGCTTCTGATCCATAGTCATATCTCCATAAAAATTCATCCTGTATCATATCTTATCGGAAGGAAAAATGCAAGAGCCGCCGCGAAAAACATTTTTTACGGCGAATTTCTCCATGCCTATTGAAAAGCACGGCAAACCTGTGACATACTGTGTACGCAATGCAGACGGGGCGGAGGATGAAAGAGATTGGGCCGGCGTCCGAGCTGCCTTGCGTTAATAAACCATGCAGAAAATGAGGGAAATATGATTCGGTTCATGGATATTGACCATAGCAACTGGCGGTCGGGACTGCAGGTTGCGGAATCCCGGAAGCATTATGTGGCCAATTCCGCCGTTTTGCTTGCAAGGGCCTATGCCTATCGGGCACAGCGAAGCAGAGCGTTTCTGATTTGTGCCGATGACACGCCGGTGGGCATGGGGCTGTATTATGACTTGCCGGACATGGGGGCCTACGATTTCAGCCAGCTTTTTATAGACGAGCGGTATCAGGGTCAGGGCTATGGGAAAGAAGCTGTCCGCATGGTTCTTGATGCCATGAAGGCTGACGGCAAATATAACAAGGTTGTCCTCTGCTATATGGAGGGAAACGAAGCCGCCAAAAGGCTCTATGAGAGCTTCGGCTTCGTTGAGACGGATCGTGACGGAGAAGAAATCGGCATGGAGCTTCTTCTGTAGTTTTACTGCTTTACGGGCACTGCTTTTCACGGGACAGCCGTTCCCTTGTGGATTTTGCAAAAAACAAGTTGCATCCCGCCGAAATTATGATATACTATAAATGACCTAATTTGGTAAAAGGAGACTTAATATGGCTATTGTAACTACCAAAGACATGTTTGCCAAGGCCTATAAGGGCGGATACGCCATCGGCGCCTTCAACGTAAACAACATGGAGATCATTCAGGGCATTACTGAAGCCGCCATGGAAGAGCGCGCTCCCCTGATTCTGCAGGTCAGCAAGGGCGCCCGTGCCTATGCTAAGCATGTGTACCTCATGAAGCTCATCGAGGCCGCCATTGCCGACGCCGAGCAGAGCGCAGGCTTTGATCTGCCCATTGCCGTACATCTGGATCACGGCGATTCCTTCGAGCTGTGCAAGAGCTGCATCGACGGCGGTTTCTCCTCCGTTATGATCGACGGCTCCAGCAAGCCCTATGAAGAGAACGTTAAGCTCACCCGTCAGGTGGTGGAATATGCCC
>CAYUHW010000033.1:0-10475 GCA_964444605.1 uncultured Christensenella sp.
TCGTAACCGAAGGTGGGTACGCCGGCTTCCTTGGACCAGGCATTGAACACGGCCATGCCCATACCGTCGTTGTTGGAAACGACTACGTCAATGGCATCGCCGAAGGCAGCGCTCCAGGTGTTGATGGCGTTGCCGGCAGTGGGGGCATCCCAGGTAGCACCGGAGGTGTTCTTCATTTCCTGAGAAGCAAGCTCACGGACGATGTACTCTTTGCCGCCGATGGTGATGGCGCCGTCCTTAACGTTGGAAGCGGAGCCGTCGGTGTTGGTGCCGATGGGGGTAGGATCAACATCGTTGATGCCGGCCACTTCGGCCTTGCCCTGTGCGCTGTCGGGAACGGCAGTGCCGAGAGCCAGACGGGCGCCACGGGTACGGGCGATGGAGTCGTTGTGACCAACGTCGCCGATGCACAGAACGTAGCCGATGATGCCGTCGCCGTTGCGATCCAGCTCAGCGCCCTGAGCCTGCAGATAGTTCACGATCATTTCGCCCTGAAGAACGGCACCCTGAACGGCATCAAAGCCTACATAATAGGTGTCCTTGTTCCAGTTCAGAGCATCCATGTCCAACTCGCCGGTCTGGCTGTTGGAGGGCTGACGGTTGAACCAAATCACGGGCTTCTCAGCGTTGGACTTGGCAGCGCTTCCTGCACTGCAGGCAGCCATGGTCAGAGCCATAGCCAGAACCAGCAGCAGAGAAATCAGTTTCTTCATGATTTTTCCTCCTCAAATAGTGTGTATGCTCATCCGGCTGTGCCGGGTGTAGCCAATATGGAATGAAAGCGGGCTCTCCCTCAGGCCAGAATGGCCTCGATTTCGGCCAGTTCCTCCGCAGAAAGGGGCGGGCATTGGAAGATGTGTGCATTGTCCTCCAACTGCTCGGGACGGCTGGCACCCACCAGGGCGGTGGTGACCACGGGATCCCGCAGCACCCACTGCAGCGCCAGCTGGGCCATAGACTGTCCCCGCCTGTGGGCAATCTCACTGAGCTTTCTCACCTTGTCCACCTTATCCTCCGTAATGGCGCTGGCCTTTAAATAGCGGGGATCGTGGGCGGCGCGGGAATCGGCGGGAATGCCGTGAAGATACTTTTCGGTCAATATACCGCCGGATAAAGGAGAAAAGACGATACAGCCTACTCCCTCTTCCCTCAGCACCTGGAACAGCCCCTCTTCGGGAGCCCGATTCAGCATGGAATACTTGGGCTGGTGAATCAGCATGGGCGTACCCATGGCCCGAAGGGTTTTTATGGCCGTGCGGGCCTGCTCCGGATTGTAGTTGGAAATGCCCACATACAGGGCCTTGCCGCTGCGGACGATTTGATCCAGGGCCCCCATGGTTTCCTCAATGGGCGTATCCGGATCGGGACGGTGATGATAGAAAATGTCCACATAGTCAAGATGCATCCGCTTCAAAGACTGATCCAGGCTGGCCATAAGATACTTCTTGCTACCGTGGTCGCCGTAGGGCCCCGGCCACATATCATAGCCTGCTTTGGTGGAAATAATCAGTTCGTCCCGATGAGTATGCCAATCCCGATCCATGTGGATGCCGAAATTGCGCTCGGCTTCTCCGTAGGGCGGGCCGTAGTTGTTTGCTAAATCGAAATGGGTAATACCAAGGTCAAAGCCCTTGCGCAGAATGCTTTGCTGCACTTCAAAGGGCGTTATGTTGCCGAAGTTGTGCCAAAGTCCCAGAGACAGGGCGGGCAGCAAAATACCGCTTTTTCCGCAACGGTGGTAAGGCATCTGCTCGTAACGGTTCTCAGCGGGCTGATAGTCCATAAGGCACCTCCTAACAGTCAGTGGTTGTATGTGTTCGTATTGCCGGAAACATTCTTTTATTTGTTGCATCCAGCAAAATTATGCATCCATTTTATCTCTTTTCCTCATCTCATGGAAATTCACAAAAAATATGTGGTCACAGATTGTTCTATTTATAGTGCAATAATATTTCTCTATAGATTTTGTTTCTTAATGTTTCATTGGTTTTCATCGCAAAAAGCGGTCTTGAAAGTCATGCAATATCCTTGAAATCGGGTAAAAAATACTCCCGAATGGTTCGGGAGTATGGGGGTTAATTTTTCGCAAAGCGAGCATCCCAGTCTGTCAGCAGGTTGTATAGACCGTCCTGAGAGAGGACGCCCCGCTTTAATTCCTTGGGCAAAAGACCTGCCCTGTCCAGCTCATAATCATCCATCCACTTTCCGCTTTCCATGTACGCTGTCAGGGTCTTCACAGCCTGCTCCCCTGCCTCGGTTTTCCCCCCCTGTTTTAAAAGGGAGAGCGTCTGCTCATATAGGGCTTCCATGTACCGAATACGGTCGGCCCCCGCTTCCATGGTCTTCTCTGTCTCCATATTTTAGCTGGGGTTGTAGGGGCTGTCGTCCTTAAAGTATGCCCGCATCCAGGTGTACCGCTCATGCTCCCGCCAGCCGTCGGCGGTATCGTCCTTGGCGGTGTAGTTCACCTTTGCGTTGGGGAGCTTTTCCTGCAACGCCTTACCGTCGGAACGGGAGAATTCATTGCCTGCGCACCAGACCCGCTCCAGTTGGGTCAGCCCTTCCAAGGGGCTCAGGTCGCTGACATCGTTATTGCAGAAATTCAAGTCCAGCAGTTTGTCATGGCCTTCCAAAGGGCTTAAATCCGTCACCTTGTTCATGAAAAACTCCACGTACACCAGCTCCGGCAATTCTCTGAACACGGAAATGTCCGTCAGCTTGTTGTCCGCCAAAATGAGAATTTGCAGCTTGGGCAAATACTGCAGTACGGAGATATCGTCAATATAGTTGTGCCCTAAATCCAGCGCCACCAAGTCCGTGCAATATTTCAGCACCGCAATGTCCTCGGTAGTCAGGCGCACGGCCTTTTTCACCTTTTCCACATACTCGGGAGAAGAATTTTCGTTGGTATACTTCCCCGGGTTTTTGGTGGAAAAGCCTACGATATCCGTACGCAGGGTGTGGGGTCCCATCTTGACCTCCCACACAAACTTCACTTGGGGATAAGTAAGCACCAGCGTCTCCATCTGCTCGTTGGTCAGCCCGCAACGGCGCATATCCACCTTTTTTAAGTTGGGCAAACACCCTACGGCGGCCATGACGGCATCGGGAGAGGTCATCTCCACCTCATGAAGATCCCACTCTTCCGTCTCTATTCCTGCTTCTCTTTCAGCAAGCTTTACGCCGCAAAGAAGCTCTGCCTGAGGAAAGCGGCTCTTAAAGGCCTGTATCTGCTCCACGGACAGCACCAGCGCCGAAGCGTCCACCTTTTCCAAGGCAAAAAACTGCTCCAGCAGTGCAAATTCCTCCTCAGACTCCACCTTTACCACCGTGTCGGTAAGGGGCACCGTCTCCCCGCCCAGCACTGCGGAAGGTACTGCCGTAGGCTCCGGCGTGGGCACGGGGGTAGGTGCCTCCGTGGGGGCAGGAGTGGAGATGACAATGCTCATCTCCTGCTGTACGTTAGACTTCCCCGAAGGCACTGCGGTGGGGGCGGAGGGGGGCTCCTCCCCTTTGCATCCCCACAAAAGCAGGAAGCAGACCGCCGCCGTCAGTATAAAAAGCACTTTGCGCATCTTCATCTTTTACTTTCTCCTTTTGATGGCCAGCACCGCTGTAGCCAACAGCAGAACTGCCAGCAGAACCGCCAAAATCAATAGCACCAAGCCTAAACCGCTTCCTGAAGAATCGGTCTGCACGGGTGCCTCTATAGCAGCTTCCGCCGTCTCCGCCGCAATTTCCAGCTGAGGCGCCTCTGTGGGTGTGGGTGCATCCGTTGGCGCAGGAGTATCCGTAGGCTCCGGAGTAGGCTCGGGAGTAGGTTCGGGTGTAGGCTCCGGAGTAGGCGTAGGCGCCACATAGTTGCTCAAAGTGATGGAATCGATGTTTTCCATAAAGTCATCCTTCTGCACATCCAATCCCACAGCCGTATAATACAGGCCGAAGTTTTCCAGACTGTAAATCCCCTCGTTGGTACAGCTATGGCGGGTATGGAGCTGGGACACATGCTCCTGAAACGCCTCCGCGGCCATGGAAAAGGCCGTGCGCCCGCCGTAGGTCTCCAAGGGCTCCGTCATGCTGATATGAATGGGGTTCTGATCATACAGATGCAGATACAGTTTTTTCACCGTCCATGCACCGTACTGCTCTGCGGAAGTAGAATCGTAGGAAACATCGCCTACCTTTTCCACAGCCTTTTGGGTGGCGGCGGAACAGCGCTTATGCTGCCAGTGGCCGTACTCCCCGTTAACATCGTGGGTAAAGACCACCTCAGGCTGATACTGGCGGAAAAGGCGCACCAGATATTTGGTCACATCCCCCTCTTTAAAGGTGCTTTCAAACTTATCGTAATAGTCCGGCGGAATATCCGGGAAACCTGCCAGCACGGGCATGGTGCGCACGCCCATTTTCCATGCGCCGTTAAGGGCCTCGTTGCAACGCTGGCGCACCCGGGTGCCAAGATAGACGATGGTGCCCCTAAGCCCCTTGTCGGAAAGGGTGGGGGCAATGCCGCCCATAAACAGGGTGTCGTCATCGGGATGCATGGCGATAATCATATAATCCAGCTTCCCCGTCAGCTCCTCCCAATCGTGGTAGTTATAGGGCAAAGCATCCCCTCCGTACACGCACAGAGTGGAAATCTCCAGATTGCTTCCCTTCAGACGGATGGCCTGCACCCCTTCTCCCGTATAGAAGATCTGGTTGATGAGCCTGCACTCTCCCTCTTCTTCCGACAGAAGGTTTCCCTCTCCGTCATACCGCAGTACGGTAAAGCTCTCCGGCAGGGTCATCCACTCCACATACAGGTAGCTTACGGGCACGCTCTCGTCCCAAGCCGCCTGCACATAGCCGTTCTTTCCGAAGTTCTGCTTGCTCTCCGGGTCATCGTCCGTAATGCGGGCAAACCAATAGTTTTTCTCCAGGGAGGACGTCAGGGTACAACGGTCCGTCAGATTCTCCGGCTCCTCCTCTCCCAGCACGTTTACCAGGGGCAGAAGCAACAGTATGAAACAAAATAAGGTCAAAAATACTCTTTTTTTCATATTTATATTATAGCAGAGCTCCCCCTTTCCCGCAAGTACAGGCGCTCATGTAAAAGTGTTTTTACAATGCAAAAAGGGCCAAATCCTTCCTTTTTGCATTTGTTGACAGGAATGACACATTTAAAGTCCTTGACGGGAGCGTCCAAATGGCGTAATATGTAGTGTAGATACGAATGAAAGGAATTTCTATCATGCTGAATCTCATCGCTCCCATGGCTGCCGTGTCTGCCGACACCGCTTCCAGCCTGCTGTCTACCCTGCCCCTGGTTCTGATCATGGTCGTCATGCTCTGCATCATGATTATCCCCCAGCGCAAGAAGGAAAAGAAAATCAAGGCCATGCTGGACGCCCTTAAGCCCGGCGACCGCATCCGCACCATCGGCGGCCTCTACGGCACCATCACCAAAGTCACCGACGAGCTGGTTTACATCCAGGTCGGTCCCGACAAAGTCCGTCTGGTATTCGCCCGCGGCGCCGTTGCTCAGGTTGAGGAGCAGGGTGTCGAGAACGATATGAAGGAAAACGTAGCCGAGTAAGCTGCAAACAAGTACCTAAAAAGCGGTCATTATTATGGCCGCTTTTTTCTTGCACGGATTTTTTGCGGCGGGCATAGTATCTTAAAAAACAAGGAGAGTCTTCCATATGCCCCCGGTTCTCAGCCATGTGACGGAAAAATACCTGACCCGCTTTGACGGTCTTTTGCGGGAGCTCATCGGTTCCCTGCAGTCTCTGCCGCCCCGCACAGGCTTTCCCCGCCTGTATCTTCTTCAGCTTCTCCCCCTCCACCGCACCGCCGGGGAGATGTGCCGCAACCTGCTTTTATACACCACCTGCCTTCCTTTGCAGGAACAGGCGGAGTCCCTCTTGGCCGCAAGCCTTAAAAGCGCCCCACTGCTTGAAAGGATGGAAAGCCGCTGTGTTTCTAGCCCGGAAGCCCTGCTTATGCGCTATGTCCGCCACAGCCGTCAGGTGCTGGATACCGCCGTGTACCGCATGGGCAGCGCCCATATTTCCAACAATCTCAATGTCAACTTTATGAAGCAGATGCTTCCCCTGCAGGAAGGTCTGCGGGAAATTAGCCTGACGGCTTTGGGGCTGGGGCTTATTGATCCTGTAAAGGGAGAAGCGGAAAAGCAAGCCGCAGAGGCGGAAAAGGTCATGGCCATTCTGAAGACCCTGCTGGGGGCGGCAGAAGGCTGCTGAGTTCCTGGCAAGTACAGGGGTCTATCCGCATAGACTGGTATCAGTTTACATTGGGAGGCCTGTACCTATGAAAAAACGTTCCTCTCTGCGGCGGCAGTCCCGTGCCCTGCCCTGCCGTGCCCTGCTTTTGGGGGCTCTGCTCTCTGCCGCCGTCATACTGCTGCTTATGGCTCTGTGGACACTGCTGCTGCTTTGGGAGGCGGTGCCCCTGTCCACCATTTCCCCGGTCAATGCTGTGCTGAAGTTTTTGGGCGCAGGGTTATCTGCCTTTTTCTCCGCCAAGGCCTGTGCCCGCCGTCCCGCTCTTTTTGGAGGTGCGGCAGGGGTTCTGTTCTATCTATTGTCCTTTGCCTTCATGAGCCTGTTTTCGGGGGAATGGAGCTTTTCCCCCGCCCTCTTGGGAGATGCCGCCGTTGCCCTGGCCGTAGGCATGGCTACGGGAGCGGGGCTGTCCCTTCTGCGTGAAAATGGCGCTCAGAATCAAAAAAGAGGATAATAAAGGCGCAGAGAAGCTTTCTGCGCCGAACTTTCTTTTTTACGCTTCCATCAGCGTCCCCATGAACAGGGGCGTCATGGTTTTGGTGTAAACAATCAGGTAGATAAAGGGGCGGTTCAGATACACCTCGTTCCGGGGCAAGGCGGCCCCTGTTTCCACCTCCACCATGGTAGCGGCCCCGGCCTTGGTGCCCTCCGCCGTCAGGGCAATGTGGGTCTTGTGCAGAACACGGTTGATAAACAATTTGTAGCCGTTTTCCATAGTGCCCATGGCAGATAGGTCGCTGAGGTCTGCATCAAAAGCACTGCCCATGCCCATGGCCGTCAGCACCTCGCTAAGCTCTTGGGTATACTCCTTTTCAAACTTGGGAATGGAGGTCTCTACGCTCTCCTGCCGCGCCTCCTTCAAAAGGGTGTACAGGCTCTCCCCTGTCAAGGCGGACAGGCATTCCTCCACCGTCTTTCCCTCTTTGGGCAAAAGGGCGGCAAAGGCATACTCCCCGCCCTCGTAGGGACGAAGGAAGCCCGTGAGCATGTCGTTCTCCATGTATTGATATTCCGTAGAGTAAAAGAAGGTGGTCTTCTGCTTTTCCCCTGACTCCGTGGTAAAGTTCCCTGTGCCTGTCTGATAGCTCCTGTAGGGGTGGGCCCATTTGCTTTCAAAGCTCAGGGCATTGACCAGATACAGCACCGCGCTGTCGGGAATGGTGTCCAGAATTTCGGGAATCATGCCCTTGGTGTTGTCGGAAACAAAGCGGTTGATGTCCTTAACGGTGCTTTGGTCAAAGGGCGCCGTGCGCACGGCGGCATCATAATAGTCTGCATTGGCCTGCAAAAAGTCCTTTTTGGGAGTGAAGCCCACGTTGTCCCGCAGCCAGATGCCGTTGGCCAAGTGGATGCCCTGCTCCTTTTCGGCGGGCAGTTGTGCGGACAATGCGTATAGGTATTTGTTCAAAGTCTCCACGGGCAGACCCAGCACCTGCTCCATTTCAGCGAGGGTTTCCCCTGCCGCTCCATTGGCGGTCATACCCAAAGCCATGGCGACGGACAGCGGAGAAATAAGGGTGCTTTTATCATTGGCGCAGTTTTGAAGCAAGGATAGGCCGAAGGCGGTCAGAGCCGCATCCCCCTCCCAAGGCATATCTTCCGCTTCAGATACATGGGTGCCCTTTGTCCCGGTCATCAGATCCCTGCTTGGGGAGCCTGCGCAAGCTGTCATGAACAGCAACGCCGCCATCAGTATGGGAATCACTTTTTTCATAAGAACTCTCCTCTCGCTTTCTGCCTATAATACCGAGGAACAGGGGGATTGGTTGCAGGGAAAAGAATTTAGGGCTAAAAAGCGTTGCGGGGCGGCGGGTTCGCAAATCTAAAGCCCCCGTCTCGTCCGGCAGTGTGGAGCCTAAGTCGAAAAAAATCCAGTCATACTTTATCATACGACCTCTTCCCCCTCCATCCGGGCTCTTTCGTTAGATAGAAAGGGGGACGGCGTACCGTCCCCTCTTCGTTCCCTTATTTTGGTTATTCTTCCTCGTCTTCCTCATCGAAGAGTTCCTGAAACTCACGGAAAACCTCGTCCAGCAGGATTTCGTTCTCGATGGTCTTAAAGGCTTCCCCGTCGGAGCCCTTGACCACCTCCAGCAGAACCACTTCGTCCTCGCCTACGCCCTCCACCTCGCTCAAAGGCTGGAGCGCCACATACCGCTTTCCTTCGTAATCAAAGGTCAGCAGCAAATCAAAATCCACTTCCTGCCCGTTTTCGTCGTCAATCAGGGTGATGATGGTATCTTTCTCTTCCATTGTTTTTCCTTTCTATCTGTTGGGATGGGACTCCATATACCCCTGCAGAATCACAACGGCGGCCAGCTTGTCGATGACCTTTTTCTGCTTGCCTCGGGAGATGTCTGCATCCAACAGCACCCGCCGCGCCGCCATGGTGGTCAGCCGCTCGTCGTAAAAATCATAGGGGCCGTCCCAGCCCTCCAGCACCTTTTCGGCAAATTTTTTCACCTTTTCGGACTGCTCCCCATAGGAGCCGTCCATGTTTCTGGGCATACCGAACAAAAGCATGCAGGGAGCATACTTTTGGGCCAGCTCCAGCAGATAGTCCGCATCCTTCTGTGCGCCGCCCTTGCGATGGTAAGTCTCCACAGGCTGTGCCGTAATCCCCAGCGCATCGCTGACGGCTACGCCTATGCGCTTGTCCCCCACGTCAAAGGCCAATATCCGCTGCATCAATGCTCCTTCTGGTTATGCACGTAAAAGCGCACCAGTTCCTCCAGCAGTTCATCCCGCTCCAGACGCAAAATCAGATACCGGGCGTTGTTGTAGCTGGTGATGTAGGTAGGATCTCCCGAGAGCAAATAGCCCACAATCTGATTCACCGGGTCATATCCCTTTTCCTTCATGGCGGCATACACGGTCATGAGAATCTCCCGAGGAGTCTTGTTGTCGTGGGAAGACTTGAACCGGGCCGTGCTTTGATTCCTGGATTCCATAGAATTCACCTCCGCGAATACTATACCATACTCCGCCGTAAAATTCAAACCCTCTTTAAAATTTCACCTTTTCTCCACAAAATGCATAGAATAGCCCAGAAACGAAAGGAGAGTGTCTATGGAAAAAATTCTAAAAGCGGGGCTGTGTCTTATCTGTCTTTTGTGCATGCTGCTGCCCTTGGGCTGCGGCGGCTCTCGGGAGGGGCTGATTCCCGTGGAGCTTCACGAGGTCACCCGCTCCGTGTTCTATGCCCCGCAATACATTGCGGCAGGTCTCGGCTTCTTTGAGGAGGAGGGACTGGACGTGCGCATTACCACCTCCGGCGGCAGCGACAAGGCCATGACAGCCCTTTTGTCCGGAGATGCGGATATCTGCTTGGCCGGCCCCGAAACGGCGGTGTATGTATATAATGAAGGAAAGGAGAATTACCCGGTGGTGGTGGGACAGCTTACCAAGCGGGACGGTTCCTTCCTTCTTTCCAGGCAGGAGGAAAAGGACTTTCGCTGGGAGAGCCTTCGGGGCAAAACCATCATCGGCGGGCGGCGGGGCGGCATGCCCTTTATGACCCTATGTTATGTGCTGGAACAGCACGGACTGAAGGTAGGCACGGACGTAGAGGTGCTGGACAGCATCCAATTCAACATGATGGGCGCCGCCTTTGAGGGGGGCACCGGGGACTATGTGACCCTCTTTGAGCCCACGGCCACGGAGTTCGTGCAGAACGGGAAAGGATATATGGCGGCCAACGTGGGCCTTGCCTCGGGGGAAGTGCCCTACACCGCCTATATGGTGACCCATGAGAAGCTGAAGCAGGAGGGAGAAACGGTGGAGAAGTTCCTCCATGCCATCTACAGAGCCCAGCAATGGCTCATTACCGCTACGGACGAGGAGGCGGCTCGGGCTATGGAAAGTTTCTTCCCCGATGCCTCCTTGGAGAGTTTGATGATTGTAGCCAGGAGTTATCGGGAAACGGATAGCTGGAAGCAGGAGCTGACCATGGCGGAAGAAGATTACAACCGCCTGCTGACCATTATGGAGCATGCAGGGGAGCTGACAAACCCGCCTCCCTTCTCTGCCCTCATCGACAACCGCATAGGGGAAAAGATTCAAACAGAATAAAAAGAGAAGACAAAAAGGGGCAGGAATTGCCTCTGCCGGTAAAACAGTAATTCGCAATTTCTTTGGAACAGGCATGATTTCGGTCATGCCTGTTCTGCTTTTAGCAGCTCATCCACG